>QHOJ01000132.1 GCA_003218735.1 Verrucomicrobiota bacterium | reverse complement strand
CGTCTTCGGCTTCACTGTCAACGCGAATAAAGGAGCGATTAGGGTTCTTCTGGGAAGCACGGTGGGACTCGTCAGTTCTGGCAGAGTGTTGGACGAATTCGGGCTGGGATTCTCAGAGCACTCGGGCGACAGCTTCGGAACCGCCATCACGGCAGGAGACTTTAATGGCGATGGTTTCTCTGACATCGCTATAGGAGCGCCCGGCTACCCGGTGGGAAGCGCCACCGGGGCTGGCGTGGTCTTTGTAGTGATGGGCGATGCGATTGGGCCGAGTTCTGGCAGTCCCTCGCAGATATGGGACCAGGACAGCAGCGGTATCACGTGTTGCTTGGCGGAAAACGGCGATGGGTTCGGAACCGTCCTTGCCGCAGGCGACTTCAATGGAGACGGGAAGGCCGATCTCGCTATCGGCGTGCCGCTCGAAGACATCGGGTCAATAGTTAATGCTGGTGCCGTGGAAGTCCTTAATGGGTCCAGTTCCGGTTTGACTGCGACTGGTAATCAGAACTGGACTCTTGCTAATATCGGCGACGTGAATGAAGCAGGCGCTCAGTTCGGAAGAGCTCTCGCCGTCGGCGACTTCAATGGAGACGGGAAGGCCGATCTCGCCATCGGCGTGCCGTTAAGAGACGTGTTAGGCGTGATTGATGCGGGTCAGGTCAAAGTAATCTATGGCTCACCCACAGGACTCTCGCTCGCCCATTTTGTACAGACATGGAGTCACCGTATGACTTTCTTCGGCCTCACGCCCCACAACGGAGATCGTTTCGGATCGAGTCTTACGGCTTGGAATTTCGGTCACAATGTGGAATCAGGCGTGACGCGGCCGCCGACCGCGGATCTTGCGATTGGAATACCTTTCCAAACCGTCGGAACAGCTTCACATGCGGGTGCGGTGTTGGTCCTGTACGGATGCTTCAGTTGCAGCAGCAACGGGCTGGGCCAGTCCAATTTCCAAGTCTGGACCCAGGGCTCTCAAGGAGTTCTTGGCGATCCGGAAGCTGACGATCACTTCGGCGCGGCGGTGTATTGAACGGAGCGGTAATCTCCACGATCAATAACTTTGGTGTGCTTGCAGGCATCAACACCAGCCTCATCGCTCAGCTCGAGACTGCTCTGGTGGATTTGCAGGCGGGCCACAGTGCTGCTGCTTGTAGCAAGCTGCAGGGCTTTCTGAACGAAGTGAATGCTCAAAGAGGAAGAAGATTCCGGTGGAACTGGCTGATGGATTGAAAGCAGCGTTATAGAGATCATAGAGCGGAGCTGGGCTGCGCCCAACTTGCAGGAATGGGCGGAAAGGTCGGGACCGGTTTTACCGGGAAATCATTGTTCTATGTTGCACAACAAGTTCCAACAAGTCTCGCGGAGATGAAAAACCAAAAGAGGTCGTCCCTGAAGCCTGAATCTCGAAATCCGCTTGTTAGCGCGGTGAGCTGCAAATATGGTGAGACAATGAAAGTGAAAGTCGTCGTTATGCCAAAGGCTGCGGTGCTCGATCCGCAAGGCAACGCGGTGCGCGACGCGATGCGCCATCTTGGAATGCCAGAGGTACGCAGTGTCAGAATTGGAAAATACATGGAGATCGAAGTGGATGGAGAAAATGGCGAACTCGAATCACGTCTGCACGGGCTTTGCCGTGATTTGTTGTCGAATCCAGTGATCGAAGATTACGAGTTACAGAAGGCAGAAGTCCCCAGTACGCCTGCCTTCGGCGTGGCAGACAAAGAGCAGAAGTCGGAAGTCAGAAGTCACAAGTCAGAGGACAGAGGTCAGCGGTCACAAGTCCGGTGATGAAATTCGCGGTCATTCAGTTTCCCGGCTCAAATTGCGACCAGGATTGTATCGCGGCGATCAACGGAATCGATGGACTCGCGGCGGAATATGTCTGGCACAAGCAGACCTCGCTCGACGATTTTGACGCCATCATCCTCCCCGGCGGATTTGCGTATGGGGATTATCTTCGTTGCGGCGCGATCGCTCGCTTTTCTCCGATTATGCAAGCTGTCGCAAGTGATGCGCACGCCGGCAAGCTTGTGCTCGGCATCTGCAATGGGTTTCAAATTTTGTGCGAAGCTGGTCTCTTACCTGGCGCACTTGTTCGGAATCGTTCTCTCCGCTTCGTCTGTGACACGGTCGCCGCGCGCTTGGAAGTGGATGACTCGCCGTTCACTCACGGTTGTCCGAAAGGATCGCTTCTCCGTTTGCCGGTTGCACACGGCGAAGGATGTTTTTTCGCGAACGCGCAAACGTTGCGCGAGCTCAACGACAATCGACAAGTGATCTTGCGTTATGCGGATAACCGCGGCTGCATTATTCCCGAAGCCAATCCCAATGGCTCCGTTGAAAACATTGCCGGCATCTGCAATCGCGAGCGAAATATCTTTGGCCTGATGCCTCATCCTGATCGCGCTTCCGATGCGCGCCTTGGCAGCGCAGATGGTGCGAAGATTTTCCGGTCGATGATGCAAACGATCAGCGCGAATAGCGCAACATCGGAGCGAGCAAAGCAGGTCGCGTGAGCCTTTTCATTACCGGGACAGATACCGGCGTTGGCAAAACGCACACGGCGATTCAACTCCTGCGTTTGTTGCGTGCATCGGGCACGCGCTGTGCCGCAATGAAACCGATCTGTTGTGGAGATCGTCGCGACGCAGAGCTTCTGCTCGCCGCCGGCAGCGAAGGATTGAGGATCGAGGAAATTAATCCAATCTGGTTAAAGACCCCGGCAGCGCCGCTTGTAGGTAGTCTGACAGAAGGAGCGAACATCGACATCGAACGCATTCTGGCCGCGTTTCACGCGCTTCAGAATCAAGTTGAACATGTGCTTGTCGAAGGGGTCGGCGGCTGGCTGGTACCGGTTCGTTATGATTATTTTGTGAGCGATTTGGCCGTGGAGATGGCTCTGCCCGTGCTTGTCGTGGCGCAGAATCGGTTGGGCTGTCTTAATCACACAGCGCTCACCGTTCGAAGCATTGCTGCGCACGGGCTTCCTTGTGCCGGGGTGGTATTAAATGGAATTCCAGAGGAGAGCGATATCGCTGCTATGACTAACCTCGACATCCTGAAGAAGATTATCGATCCGCCTCTATTGAGTGGGCTAACGGAAAATCTGAACGAATTGCCTGTGGCTTGGCGGTTGATGATCGATTCAGCGCGAACAGTTTAGGCTGTCCACATCAATACACCAGTGTAAATAAGATTTACACCAATAGTGTGCCATTTCGACTCGCTTCCCAGAGACAGCCGGATGGCATTATCATTGCTTAAGATCAGGGCAATAACCTCTACGCCTATGCTATTAGAAAAAACCTTACATATGAGTCAGCCGTTGGCGGAATGCAAAGCTCGTCTGGCCAGCATTCAATCATATCGGCGGCAGTTCCTGATGGTGACAAGAGCGACCGTGACGTCGTCGAAAACCGTTGATTTTAGCTTCCGTGGTCCTTTCGGTTTTCAGGCCCACACGGTGCTCCTGTCGGTCGAGAGTGATTCACCCGATCAATATGCATTTGAGTCCGTGGGCGGGAACATCGATCTGATGGGAATCGTTGATTTCGCTGAGATCCGCGCAAATTGTACGGAGGTGACGCTCGCAGTTCATTACGAAATAAAGAACCAGCTGTTCGCTTGGCTCGACCGCCGCTTGCGCTTTGTCGACACGTTTGTGACTGCTGAATTGCGCAGCATCCGCGCGCATTTCGAGGGGATTGCAGCGAGCTACCTCGAACACGCGCCAGTTTTGCCGATGTTCCAAACGGCTGCTACAGCATAATATCTGACTTCAGAGAGCCACGGGACGCGCAATTTCGCGGCTCTCTGTTTGTACGCGCAATACTTACCTAATTCGCACAGCGTGTTTTTTGTCGAGACGAAGG
>QHOJ01000131.1 GCA_003218735.1 Verrucomicrobiota bacterium | reverse complement strand
CAGTAGCCGTGTTGTTGACGCCGGTGCTGTTGAGGGCGAGCGCTCCGAATCCAACGGCCGTGTTGTCGCTGCCGGAGTTGGCGCCAATCGTAGTGTTGCTGTAGAGCGCGGCAGCGCCATCAGCTGTATTATTGGCGCCCATGGTGTTGCTGAAGAGCGCAACGACGCCATTGGCCGTGTTGAAGGCCCCGGTGGTGTTGCTATAGAGCGCAACGACACCATTGGCCGTGTTGGCATTTCCGGTGGTGTTGCTATAGAGCGCGCCAGCACCAGTGGCCCCGTTGTAGTTGCCGCCGGTGTTATGAAAGAGCGCAACGACACCGTTGGCCGTGTTGAAGGCACCGGTGGTGAGACTCTGGAGAGCCTGAGTTCCCTCAGCCGTGTTGCCGTTCGCATAGCCTCCGTCCGGTGCCGGGCTTACCCCGAAAGCTTTCGGGGTCGGCGCAAGCGCTAAGCAGCCAAACAGAAGTGGGATGAGAAGGAAACCGCGTCGTAAGGGCGAGCGGTTTATCGAATTTGTTGTGATTGGAGTTGTCGTTGTTGATCTGAATAAGTTCATGGTTGTTGTTCTTTTCTCCCGGTGATTAACGCTGCGGGTGCAGGTCTGAAAGAGGAGAAGAAGCCATCGGGAGAAGCGCCTTCTGCCCGATTCAGATCTGAGTTCCGCCGACTTTTAGAAAAATCTCACGAGCCTGGCAAGCACAAATCTCTCAAAACTAAAAGCCGCCATGCGATGAAGCGCTGTAGCCACGGCCCTGTGGGCCGTCAATGCGAACGAACTGTTCACAATGTTCGAAACCGCCCACAGGGCGGTGGCAAAGAGGAGAAGAAGCCATCGGGAGAAGTGCCTTCTGCCCGATCCAGATCTGAGTTCCGCCGACTTTTAGAAAAATCTGGCCAACCTGTTAAGCCAAAATGAGGAATCTTTTCGCGGCGCGAAAGGCGATCGCTGAATAGACAAAAATGACCAATATGGATCGTCCGTTGTAGAGGCGGCTGTCCCCAGCCGCAAGCGTGACGATCCCGCGCGCGAGGACACGCGCTGCTACATTACGATGGTTGACAAAGTGCCCTCGAGCTTCTCCAGTATAGAACATATGCGACATGTTTCCCGATTCATTTTGCTAGGCGCTGGCGGTTCGCTCTTGCTCCTCACCGGTTGCACCACAGGGCGCGTGGCCGTCGGCCAGCCTTACCATGTGACAGCGTATCGTCCACACGACCCTTCGGCTGTTAAGGTGAAGGTTTCGCTCGCGAAAGAAAACATTTATGTGATGGAAGGCGATCGCTGCCTGATGGCAGTCGCCTGTTCAGTTGGCATCCCAGAGAAGCCAACGCCCAAGGGAAATTTCACGATTTACCTAAAGGAGGAACAGAAGCGTTCCGGGTCCTATGGATTTAGCGTGCAGGGCAATCGCGTTGTCCCTTCCACCGGGGGAGGACCGGGACGCTATGTCGGCTATCCGATGGGATATTGGTGCGAATTCGCACCAGCGTATGGGTTTCATCAAGGCTTTGTCCACCCGTACCCGCGCACGCATGGTTGTATCCGTTTGCACGGCGAGGCTGCGCCGAAATTTTTCGCCCTCGTAAAAATTGGGACCCCGGTGAACATCGCCAATTCACAACCGGAAGATGAAACGCTTGGACCGAAGGTGCAGCGGGTGGATGATTCCAAGACTCCTGATCCGCCGGCGAGTGTCATGGTCACTTCGGGCGCGTTTCAAAAACCGAGCGGACCTTTGCTCGAATAAACTGTGCGCGGCAAATCGCCGCTAATTCCTGTGAGCACGAATCTTATTTCCAGCGGCACGACGGCGCGCGAGAAAGTTAATTTGCGCACCCCGGACGTTATGGCCGCGGTGCAGGAACAGGTCGAAGCGCATTACCGCAGCGACATTGTTGATAAGGTGCGTCGCGCGGGCGGGATGATTTCCGTCGGCGACACCACCGTGCGGCTGGCGAAACAATTTGGTTTTTGCTACGGTGTCGAACGCGCGATTGATCTCGCCTATGCCGCGCGCAAGGTGTTTAGAGATCGCCGGCTCTTTATTGTCGGCGAGATTATTCACAACCCCGAGGTTAATCATCAAATCGCCTCGTTAGGCATAAAAAATCTTACGGGCAAAAATAAGCAGGCCGATATTTCCGATCTCGGTCCGGAAGACGTTGTCATTGTGCCGGCGTTCGGAACAGAATTGTCGATCCAGCAGCAAATCAAGGATCGTGGCTGCCAGATTGTCGATACCACTTGCGGCGATGTGATGAGCGTCTGGAAGCGCGTCCGTAAATACGCGAGCGAATCGGCTACTTCCATTATTCACGGCAAAGCCGAACACGAAGAGACCAAGGCAACCAGTTCGCGTGCGCTCGGCGACGGCAAGGGACATTATCTGGTCGTCCTGACGCTCGCCGACACCGATTACGTTTGCGAATACATCCGGCACGGCGGCGACAAGCAGGCTTTCCTGGAAAAATTTCACGGCGCACATTCGCCCGGCTTCGACCCGGATGTGCATCTGCAAACTGTCGGTGTCGCAAACCAGACGACGATGCTGCGGGGCGAAACCGAGGAAGTCCAGCGGAGGGTTCGACAGGCCATTGTCGATCGAGATGGACCCGAGCTCGCGACGAAGAATTTTCGATTCTTCGATACGATCTGCGGTGCGACACAGGAGCGCCAGGATGCGCTGCGCGAGTTGCTCGATGTGAAAATGGATCTTTTGCTAGTGGTCGGCGGTTACAACAGCTCGAATACATCGCATCTGGCCGAGATGGGCGAAGAAAAACTGCCGACTTACTTTGTTCTCAACGCCTCGCGGCTTGTTTCGAGTGACGAGATCAAACACTACGATTTGCACGAGAAGCGTGAAGTGATTGCCGGTAATTGGCTGCCGGCTGGGCCTGCTGTCATCGGCATCACGGCCGGAGCGTCCTGTCCGAACAACTTGATCGAAGAAACATTGATCCGGCTCTTCGAACTGCGCGGGACTCCGCGAGAGCAGCTCGAACTCGCGGCATAGGATCGTGGTAGGGGCGATTGCCCCAATCGCCCGGGCGGGTGAACCGCCCCTACCAAGCAGCCGCGCATTTTCCGGGTGACACGCGAAATAATAAGTACCATGCGTGCAATCTGGAAGGGCAGCATCAGCTTTGGCCTGGTTAACATTCCTATCGCTCTTTATCCGGCGACGCGAAAAGAGGAACTGAGATTTCGCTTGTTGCGGCGGACTGATCTGAGCCCGGTTAATTACAAGCGAGTCGCCGAAAAAGACGGGAAGGAAGTTCCCTGGGACGACATTGTTAAAGGTTACGAGTACGAAAAGGGGAAATACGTTGTCCTAAAAGACGAGGATTTCCAGCGAGTCGATTTGGAAGCGACACAGACGGTCGATATTCAGGATTTTGTCGACCAGGAAGAGATCGACCCGATGTTTTTCTATAAGCCCTATTATTTGGAACCCCAGAAAGGCGGGGACAAAGCTTATGTGCTCTTGCGGAATGCGCTCGAGGAGAGCAAAAAAGTGGGGATCGCCAAAGTCGTCATCAAGACGCGCCAATATCTCGCCGGCGTGAAGGCCGAAGATAGCGTCCTGGTGCTCGAGCTAATGCATTTTGCTGAAGAACTTGCCGAGAGTGACCAGCTTCATGTGCCAAAGAAAATTGAGCCGGGAAAACGCGAGATAAATATGGCCAAAGCACTCATCGACAGCATGAGCTCAAAGTGGAATCCCGAAAAATATCATGATGATTACCGCGAGGCGCTCATGGAAGTGATCGAAGAAAAAGTAGAAGCTGGCGGAAAGGAAATCGCAGAGAAGCCGAAGAAAGCGCCCAAGCCAACCAAGGTGATCGACCTCGTTTCAGTCTTGCAAAAAAGCCTCGACCAAACGGGCCGCGCAAAGAAAAAATCGACAAAGAAATCTCGCGCCAGACACGCACATGCGGCGAAGAAGGCGGCGTGACAGGTGTAATGGCGGCTGTCCTCAGCCGCAATTGGTTTCTGCGCGTGAGAACTACACCATTATCTTGACATCAAAGTTCGACGTCTTCACGCTCGCCGCATGAATTCTTTCAATCGATTTACGGATTCGGTTTACTCACTCATGCGGCTGATTGTCGGCTTGATGTTTGCCAGCCATGGCGGCCAGTTAGTGTTAGGCATGTTTGGCGGCATGCCCGGTTCAAATAATCCGCTGTCACAAACCGGCGGCTGGATTCAACTTATTGGTGGGTTTCTCATCGCTTTCGGTCTGCTCACGCGCATTAGCGCGTTTATCTGCAGCGGTGAAATGGCCGTGGCCTATTTCATGTTTCACGTTGCCAGCGCTACAACCCCAATGGCCAAGTTTTTCCCAATCGCTAATAAGGGCGAGCTCGCCGTATTTTATTGCTGGGTCTTTCTCTTCATTTGCTTCTACGGCCCTGGCCGCTGGAGCTTTGATGCGCTGATTCGTAAAGGGCCCGCGATAAAGCCCTAAGCTTCGCGGGGGATCCGCAATCATAGGATCGACATCTCTGCTTGATGAGACAACGAGGCAACGGAGGATTTCTTGTTGTAACCCTGGTTACTATAATTATGT
>QHOJ01000130.1 GCA_003218735.1 Verrucomicrobiota bacterium | reverse complement strand
AGATGACTGTAATCGAGCAGCTCCAGGTAGGTCTGAAGGAATTTCTTCGAGACTCCTTCGTTCAGCTTCTGGCGCGTGTAATGGCCTTCCTGCAGAAGATTTCCCACCGAGACTGCGATCGTTTCCTTGGATGTCGCCAGGGCTGGCGGAGCCGCAATGGCGGAGACAAAAAGAATGGCGCAAAATGCGAGTGACCGTTGGAAAGATGATTTCATCGGTGAAAAAGCGGTTTCTCATCTTGGCAGATTTCAGGATGAAACGCAAGATGATGAGACAAAATCGACATGCAGGACGTGAGACACCTGAGCGACATGAACATTCAAAAAATGCGGAAAACCCATTTGATAGCCGCCCCGAATGCTTTCGAGACCGACCCGACGGCTCCCCAGCAATATATTTCGGCACTGGTGGCTGCGCTGGCCGGGTTTAGCGTCCTCGGCTAGCGTGACAGCGATGATTTACGAGAGCTTTTGTGGCGGGATTTTCGAAACAAATTGTTATCTCGTCCAGGCGCCGCAAGGCTGGATTCTTTTCGACGCCCCCGATGGAGCTTGCGCCTGGCTCGAATCGCGCGGTGTCAATCCAAACCTTCTGCTGCTCACGCATGGCCATTTTGATCACATCCCGGATGTGGCCAAAATCAAACGCCGGTTTGGTTGTCCGATAGGTTGCCATCGGCAAACCGCGCCGATGATCTCCGATCCGGAATTCTTTCGCGGCTTTGGATTCGAATTGGAAATTGAACCGGTCGAGCCCGACTTCTTCATCGAAGAAACGCCTGCGAGAAAATTTCTCGGCTTGGAAATGCAAGTGCTTGAAGTCCCGGGACATTGTCCCGGAAGTCTTTGCTTCTTCTCGCCCAAAGACCAATTGCTTATCGGCGGAGATGTCCTTTTCGCGGGGAGTGTTGGTCGTGGGGATCTTCCCGGCGGCGATATCGATCTTTTGCTCGACGGCATCAGGAAAAAAATATTTCCGCTCGGCGATGATGTGACGGTGCTGCCCGGACACGGACCGCCGACCAAGATCGGAACGGAGCGCCAGACGAATCCGTTCGTCCGCTAAAAACAAACCAGCTCTCTCGATTTCGTTTACCGAGAAATCAATTCAGCGAGCAGCGCCTCGAGCTGCTGTAAACCTTCGATCGGTTCGACAACGGAACGCAACGATGCCATCGCGGGCGGTACATGTTTCAGAAAATGCTTGTGGCCTTTCACGAGTCCGAGAAAACCGTAAGCACCAAGCGCCTGCATCAGGCGTTGCATCGCGCACAATCGCAGGATGTCATCGAACTCGCCGTTAATTATCCGGCAATTTTCGGCTTGTCGTTCCCTGTAGTAACTAATCAATTCAGCTCGCTCCGCGCTGGAAAGATCGAC
>QHOJ01000165.1 GCA_003218735.1 Verrucomicrobiota bacterium | reverse complement strand
GTTTCGAGCGAGGCCGCGTCGTCCTCACTGAGTGCGCCAGCCTCCAGCAGCTCCCGTTTGTATAACTGTGCCACCGACGGTCGGTTCTCGATCCTGGCGTAAAGATCGGGCTGAGTGAATGACGGTTCGTCAACTTCCTGGTGGCCGTGTTTGCGGTAGCAATACATGTCGATCACGACGTCGCGTCCAAATTCCTGACGAAAATCGAGCGCCATCTCCGTCACGAATTTCACGGCAAGAGGGTCGTCGCCGTTGACATGGAAAATTGGTGCTTCAATCATCTTCGCGATGTCGGTGGCGTACATCGACGAGCGCGCGTCTTCGGGTAGTGTTGTGAAACCGATTTGGTTGTTCACGACTATGTGCACGGTGCCGCCGGTGCCGTAACCGGGCAGTTGCGACATGTTGAGGGTTTCCGCAACGATCCCCTGCCCCGCAAAAGCCGCGTCGCCATGAATAAGTCGCGAATACGCTGGCGCGCGCGTGCCGTGCCTTCGACAACCGGATCGACTGCTTCGAGATGGCTTGGGTTGGCCGAGAGTCTGATTTCAATTTGGCCACCGGAACCAAGCTTCCGCACCGTCCGGTAGCCCAGGTGGTATTTCACATCGCCATCTCCCGCGACCAAGTCGGGAATGTAGTTCTCAGTGAATTCGGTGAAGATGACATCAAGCGATTTCTTTAGGAAATTCGCGAGCACATTGAGACGTCCGCGAT
Source organism: Verrucomicrobiota bacterium (assembly GCA_003218735.1). GTDB lineage: Bacteria > Verrucomicrobiota > Verrucomicrobiia > Chthoniobacterales > UBA10450 > Udaeobacter. The sequence goes on along the minus strand of QHOJ01000165.1, from coordinate 12,324 downwards.
GCGTCATCCCCATGCAAATCTCCTCGATGCCGGCACCCGGGCATTTGTGCAGAATAGTATCAAGAATCACCATCAACGATTCAGCGCCTTGGAGCGAAAAACGCTTTTGCCCGACGTAATGCGCATGTAAAAAAACCTCGAATGATTCCGCTTCCAGCAACGCGCGCAGCAAAGCGATCTGTGCGGCCCGAGGGATCTCCACTTTCGCTGGCCGCGATTCGAGACGGTGCAGCACCCAATTCCGGACCCGAGTGTTCTGGATGTGCATGAATTCGGAGCCAATCGAGCCTGCGTAAATATTTTCCAGCGCGGCGATCATCTCGCGCAACGTCATCTGCCGGTTGCCGAAAAAGAATTTCGACGAAACGCGAAGATCCAGATCCTTTTCGCTGAATCCGAGTTCGCGCAGCGTTAGCAGCGGATTTTCCCGCCGCTTATCCAGCAGCGGGTCAAGGCGCGCAATCGTGTGTCCAAGGGTCCGGTAGGCGTAAACGAGTCCATCTACGCGAGACTGTAAAGAACTCTCGCGAACTTCGACAGGCTTGGCGACGGCGCCATCTCGTTCCGGCGTCTCTCCCAGCTCAAAGCCCTCGAAAAAGGCGGCCCATCCCGAATCGACCGATTCAGGATTTTGCCGCCACCGTCTGTAATTGTCCTCGATTAGTTGAAGATTTGCACGAGTAGCAATTGAGGTGCGCATACAAGATTCAATCTGCGACTATTACGCAGGGCGGCAAGTTGACAGTGCGGAGAGTGTTTCGTTACTTGGTCCGGCAAAATGCAGTCCCGTCGGAAATTTATTCTCGGCCTTGCCGGAACGTGCGGAGTTCTCTTCGCTCGATCGACATGTGTGTTTGCCCAAGCCGATCCAGCTTCGGAACCGGCGGTTTTAGCGCTGGCAAAAGTTTTGCCGGCAGTCGTGAATATCAATACCGAGCGCGTGGTCAGGAGAACCGTACGGGATCCATTTGAGGATTTTTACGCGCAATTCTTTGGCTACGATCAGGTCCGGCCGCGCGAAATTCGTCAGACTCTGCAAAGCCTTGGCTCAGGTTTCATTGTCGATCCGGCCGGTTACATCGTCACCAATCAGCACGTCGTAGAACGCGCCGCCGATTTAAGGATTCAAGTGACAACGAATGACGGCAAAACGCACAACGCACACTATATCACCGGCGATGACAAAACCGATCTGGCATTCATCAAGATCGATGCCAAAGCAGACTTTCCATTTATCAGCCTCGACAACATTTCCCCGAATCTGCTCGGCGAAACGGTAATTGTGGTCGGCAACGCCGTCGGCTATGGCAGCTCAATCAGCCGAGGCGTTCTGAGCGCGGTGAAGCGCCACATCACGGTGGACAACACTGAATACAAAGACCTGGTACAAACAGATGCAGCGATTAATCCGGGGAACAGCGGCGGGCCAGTGATCGATATCTCCGGGCGACTGGTTGGAATCAGCTCGGCGAAAATGGCTTTCACCCCACAGGGAGTACCCACTCAAGGACTGGGTTTCGCTATTCCGGCGGATGTCGTCCGCGATAGCGTTTCGCGATTTAAAAAAATTGCGCAAAAACAGCCTGCACCGAAGCAACAACCATCGAGTGAAACATCGACATCGAATGCCGAGCGCCTGTTTGGAATGCAAGTGCAGGATTTGAGCGGAGAATTAAGCGATGCGCTCGGTTATGCGCACAGCCGAGGCGTTCTGATTACGGCGGTCGAACCTGGCAGTCCAGCGGATGAAGCGGGGGTCGAACGGGGTCTTGTGATTTACCGCGTAGGCAAGGAGGACGTGAATTCGGTCAAGCAAATCGACAACCTGCTGGCGAGGATGCAAAGCGGCACAAGTGTGAACTTCGTCATTGGTGTCATCCACGCCGGGGGGCAAGTCCACCAAGTTGCAACTTTGACGATGGCGGCGCGCTGACCAAAAATTAGCAACACAATCCCGGTTCGGTTGTCTCATGGAAGTATCGCAAAATGATTAAGGTCGAAAATCTCACCAAACGTTACGCCGGTCAGCCTGCGATCCAGGATTTGAATTTCGAAGTCGGCAAAGGTGAAATCATGGGATTTTTGGGACCGAACGGCGCAGGCAAGACCACGACGATGCGGATTTTGGCCAGTTTCATGCCGCCAACGTCTGGTCGCGCGACGGTTGCCGGGTTCGACGTCTTTGCGCAATCGCTTCAGGCACGAGCGCATCTCGGTTATATGCCAGAAAATGTGCCGCTTTATAGCGATATGCGAGTGACGGAATATCTCGACTATCGGGCGGCACTCAAAGGGGTGCCACACCGGCGCGTCGCGGAGCGGGTTGGCGATGTGAAGGAACTTTGCGGCTTGAAGGAGGTTGAAAATAAACTCATTGCAGCTCTCTCTAAAGGTTATCGGCAACGAGTCGGTCTGGCCGATGCCCTCCTGCATGAGCCCGATCTTCTCATTCTCGACGAGCCAACAATCGGTCTCGATCCAAATCAAATCCGGCAAGTGCGCGACCTAATCAAAAACCTCGGCAAACAGCACACAATCCTGCTTTCCACGCACATTTTGCCAGAAGTCGAAATGACATGCAGCCGTGTCATCATCATTCACAAAGGGCGAATTGAGGCGTGCGACACGCCAGAAAATTTGCTCGGCAAAATCAGGCAAGCTGGCGGGGTATTGCTGGAGGCAAAGGTGGGGGCCGACAATGGCGTCGAGGAGTTGAAGAAAATTTCAGGGGTTCGCGATGTGATTGTGGACTCGGACGGTGACTGGAAGATTTTCTCATTGCGCGTGGAATCAGGTGCTGATGTGCGGGAGGAGATTTTTCGGCTCGCCACCACGCGGCAATGGAGGGTGCGCGAGCTGACCCAGCGCCGGGCGACGCTTGAAGATGTGTTCGTCGAGATCACACACTCGGATTCGATATAGATGAGCCTAGAAGATCGACATCGTCTTTCTGAATAGCCCATGCGCAAGTTTTACACTCTTCTTTCGCGCGAGGTCCGCAGCTATTTTCACTCGCCGATCGCCTATGTCGTTCTCATTTTCTTCCTGCTCATTGCTGGAGTTGATTTTTATTTTCAAGTTTCGTTCATGAACCAGCGCCAGGTCCAATACACGGTGCAGGAAGCGTTTTTTAACTCGGTCTTCTTCTGGTTTGCGTTTGTCTTGATTTTTCCGCTTATCACCATGCGCCTGTTCGCGGAAGAATTTAAACTCGGCACGATTGAGCCGCTCATGACTGCGCCAGTACGCGACTGGCAAGTTGTGCTCTCGAAATTTTTTGGCGCACTGATCTTTTATATCATTCTCTGGATTCCACCCGCGTTCTATTTTGTCATTTTTCAATATGTCGCTGGCCAGCCCGCTGCGCATTCCGCCGGAGCATACTCAGGTTCCTATTTGATGCTGTTGTTGCTGGGCATGTTTTATCTTTCGATTGGTTGCCTCGCATCAGTTCTGACGAAGAACCAAATCATTGCCGCGATCATTTCTTTTTGCGCGATTACGTTGCTGTTCTTCCTTGGGCTGGTTCAGTTTATTCTCCTCGACGTCAGCTCGGCGGCACGCGACTTGCTCGGCTACTTCTCCGCCATTGAACACATGGGAACATTTTCCCGCGGCGTGATCGATACCCGGCCAATCGTTTTCTACCTGAGCATGACAGTAGTGATGCTGGCGCTCACTCATCAGGCATTCCAATCACGCAAATGGAGGCTGTGACGAATGGCTGACGAAACAACACTGCGAGGGCGTCCAAAAAAAATCGGTCGCATTCAGATCGGTTTCAACGTTCTCGCGCAAATCATTCTTCTTTTATTTCTCGCCGCAATGGTGAATTCCATCGCGTTCAAACATTACGAGCGCTGGGATTTCTCACGCGACCAAAAATACGCCTTAGCGGATAAGACAAAGCGTTTCCTCCGCACCATCAAAGGCAAGATGCGGGTCATTGTTTTCTTTTCCCCGAGCACGCCAATTACCGCTGACGTGCAAAATCTGCTGACGGAATACCAGTATGCGGGCAAAGGAAAGATCGACATCGAACGCATCGATCCGGAACGCAATCTTTCCCGCGCGAAAGAGATGTTCGACAAATACAAGGTGGTAAGTGACGAAAGTCTCCTGGTGATTGATTACGAAGGACGCAACAAAACCGTGAAGGCGTCCGAGATGGCGGAGATCGACCAGAGCGGAATGGCTTTCGGAGAAGGCCCGCGTGTCAGCGCTTTCAAAGGCGAGCAGGCAATTACGAGCGCGATGATGGATGTAGTGCAAGGCAAGAAAAATACTCTCGGCTATGTGCTCGGCCACAAGGAGCCACCACTCTCTGGAAACAGCAATATCTCCGTGCTGAAGGCGTTCATTGAGAGCGAAAATATCAAGTTCCAGGAGTTGAATCTCTTCGACTTCGGCGCAATTCCATCCGAATTGAAGACGATCCTGATCATCGGACCGCAATACGATTTTTCCGATCGCGAAATGAAATTATTGCGAGATTTCTGGGACAAACAGGGACGAATTCTGTTGCTCCGCGATCCCGCGGCAAAGACGCCAAAATTGGATGCATTTCTCAACGACCTTGGCGTCAAAGCGAACGACGACCGGCTGATGGTTTTCCTGCGTACCGGAATCGAGGAACTGGCCCTTACCCGCGATGTGCAGGCCCATTTCCTGGGCAACAACCCGGTGACAAAACGTCTGGCCGATGTGCGTGCGCTTTTTTTTGGTGGCACATCTTCGCTCACGCTTGAGCCAGACCGCGTCCGCGCAGCCAATGTTCGCCTCGATCCGTTAATCCAGGCGGAGAAAGGCTATTTTGCCGAGACGGATTACAATTCGGATAACCAGGCCAAATTTCAGACTGATGCTAAAGCTGCTGGCGCCCCGCCGACGATTGGCGCCGCCGTGGAAAGAGGTGCAAGTGCGGACGAGCGCGTGCAGATGAATTCGTCGCGGCTGGTCGTCGTTAGCAACACCACTTTCATTCAGGACAATGCGGTCACACAAGATCAGCAGGCGCTCGACTTCATCTCCGGCAGCGTGAACTGGCTGCTCAGTCGCGAGCAGTTGATCGGGATCGCACCGAAAATTTCCAGACCTCTCACCTTCACTCTGAATGAAGACGCATTGCGCAATCTGCGCTGGATCGTTCTGGTCGGAATGCCGCTTATTTTTGCGTTGCTAGGGGCAGCAGTTTGGTGGCAGCGCCGCGTTTGATTCCTCGAAGTCACCTATGAATTGGAGGACTACCTTTATTCTAGCTGCAATTGTTCTGGCGGTTTTTGCTTACTTCAGATTTTTTGAGCTTAAACAGCCGAGCACGGAAGAAGCGAAACGCCAGGCCCAGAACGTGGTCAACTTCGAGCGAGCCAAAATCGATGGCGTCGTCATTCAAAACGGCGATGACAAAATCGAGATGCGACGCCGCGACCATAAATGGCGGCTCGAGACGCCGATTAAAGACCAGGCTGACGGTTCTTTAATCGAGAATTTGCTCTCGGATTTAGAAAACTGGCAAAAGGACGCGACGATTTCGGCCAAAGAGATTGAGACGGATAAAAGCAAACTGAACGAGTATGGCCTGAGTAAGCCAAAGCTGCGACTCAAGCTATTGGGTCAGGATCGGCCGCCGGAGATTTTTTTCGGAAAAGATGCTGCACTTGAAGGCAGGATGTATGTGCGCTTGGGAGACTCGAAGGAGACTTTTCTCGCCTCGCAAACGGTCAAAAAAGATGTCGAGAAAAAGCCAGAGGAATTTCGGGACAGAAAGCTGACGGACTTGAGCACGGCGCAAGTCTCGCGCGTCCTCTTGAAATCGCCTGTTGGGGAGATGGAGCTTGAGAAAAGGAACGATCATTGGGAGATTTTGAAGCCGCTTCGCGCGCGCGGTGAAGATCAAAAGATCGCCGATCTCATTGCGCAGGTCACTACCGCCCAGATTCAACAATTCGTGGCCGACGATCACGGCGATCTTCATCCGTTTGGTTTGGCCGAGCCGCGAGGAGCGATCACGCTGTTTAGCAAAGATGATAAGCAAGGTCAGCTCTTACAGATTGGCGGTATTCCGCAAAAAGAAAAAGATCAGGTTTACGTGCGCTCGGCGTCGCGCGGTTTTGTCTATACGCTGCCAAAGAAAATTGAAGAAGTTCTTAACACCAGGCCGGACGATTTGCGCGACCGGCACCTGGTTAGGATCGACACAAATATTCTTGACCGGATCACCATCGACGCGCCCGGCAAAGGCAAAATAGTTCTCGCCCGCAAAAATGAAAATTGGACAATCGCCAGCCATAAGAATGTCCCTGCAAATTCGGGCGAGATCCGACGTTTGATTGATACTTTGCAAAACGAACAGGTCACGAAATTTGTGGAAGACGTAGCTTCCAATCTGCCGAAGTATGGCCTCGATAAACCGCAACTGAGATTGATCTTCAGTTCTTTCGCGTCGGAAAATACTGCTGAAACTAAAGCCGGGGAACAGCCTTTCACGACGATCACGTTCGGAAAGATCGATGGCGACAATGTTTATGCGCGCCTGGCAGACGAGCCGTTCGTTGCAGCGATCCGCCGTGGATTAATCGATCAAATTTCTACCGACGCGGTGCAGTGGCAGGAATTGTCGATCTTTAAGTTCAAGCCGGAGCAGATTCACCGTTTGAGTGTGGCTGCAAAGAATGAGTCAATGCTGGCACGTGACGCAAAAGACGAATGGACGTGGACAAAAGGAGGTGAAACTATTAATCAAGCGAATCTGCAGTCATTGCTGAAGACACTGTCGAGCCTGCATGCCGTGCGCTGGGTCGGTCCAACCCTACCACAGCATGGCTTCGAGAAACCACAGCTCGCGATCACATTTACGACTTCGCTCGACGACAAGAGCTCTCACAAGCTTTTGGTTGGCAGCAAGGATGGCCACGGAACATGGTTCGCGCGCGCGGAGGAACGCGAAGGCACGTTTGTCATTAGCGATTCTGATTTTGATACGCTCCGTTTGTCTCTTGCGACGGAAACTGGCAGTCCCCTTGCGCCTGCAGCGAGTGTGCCCGCCTCTCCCTCGCCCGCTGCTGCCCCGAAATCATCGCCTTAAGCAGGGAGGTTGCTCGCGTCGTGAACAGGACACGTTTGAGGGACTTGCGTACTGCAATATTCTTCCTCATCGCGTATTCGATCAGCTGGGCGGCATGGATCACCCTTTTTGCGCGGCACCTCTCGCATCGCGTGGGCGGTGGATTCTGGCTGTATTTAGCGGCGGTGCTCGCCCCGCACGCCTCGGCAGTCGTGATCACAGCCGTCGAACGCGGACGCGCTGGCTTGCGAGCATTCTATTGCCTGGTCTTCCGCCGGGTACCATTTCGATGGATTATTATCGCGATTTCCGTGCCGCCGATCATGTATCTAACACGTGACGCAATCGCCATCGCCTTCCATCTGCCTCACGATTCGTTCTTTCACCACCCACAGCGGACTTTGGCGGCACTCATCTTCGGCCAGTTGGTTGTCGTCTTAGGTGAGGAACCGGGATGGCGTGGCTTCGCGCTTCCGCGATTGATCGAACGCCTGGGGCCGAACGTGGGGACACTTCTCCTCGGCATCGCCTGGGCATCGTGGCATCTGCCGCTCTTTGTGGTTTTAGGGACACCGCAATACGGGACACCATTTATGCCCTTCCTTGTTGAGCTGACGGCGTGGTCGATGGTCATCACCCTCGTCGTGATGCACGCGCGGGGCAGCGCAGTTCCGGCAATGCTTTTCCACGCATCCGGGAACTTGTGTGCGTTCACGATGTGGGAACCCGATACGCGAGTATTCGCTTTGGGGCCGTGGGTCATAGCAGCTGCTATCGCGAGTTGGCGGATGCCGATTCGAGTTGAAGCGTAGTTCTCGCTCTGGTTGCATATTGATCCTGGTAAAGCATTTCTGAGACGGCAACAGTTCGCAGCATACCGATAATCAGCCGGGGCTGCTTGGCCTAACGACACAGGAGAATCATGGGATCGACCCGATCGCCTAGTCGTTTTCCGGTGGTGAGTTATCTTTTCTCCGCGGTATAGATCGTAACGATGCCGCCACTGAGTGGTTCAGCGTTCGCATTCCGGAAGCCGCTTGCTTCGATCAGTTGCAGCATCGTTTCGCCGCTCGGAAATTCTTCAATCGAGTCGCCAAGATAATCGTAGGCGTTTTTTTGCCTGGTGAGAAAGGAGCCGAGCACTGGCAGACACCGATGCAGGTAGAAGCGATAAAGCGCGCGCAAGATCGACAATCGTGGCAGAGAAAACTCAAGAACGAGCAAATGACCATTGCTTCTGAGCACACGCGCCATTTCGCGCAACGCTCCGCCCCAATCTTCCATGTTGCGCAACCCAAACGCGACTGTCACGCAATCAAAGCAGAAATCGACAAACGGTAATCGCAACGCATCGGCAAGAACGGTTTGCCGCACCCCTTTGCCTTTCGCCAACTCGAGCATCTGAGGCAAAAAATCAACGGCGGTAATTTCTGTATCTGGCAATTTTGTCTGGATGGCCAGCGAAAGGTCTCCAGTTCCGGCTGCAAGATCGACAACTTGTTTTGCCTTCCAACCTGCGACGATTTGAGCAGCGCGATTCCGCCAATAGAAATCTGTACCGCAACTGAGCATGTGATTAGCTAGATCATAACGTCGGGCGATGGATCCGAACATTTGCCGGACCCGCTCAGGCTGGGTCGTGACAGTGGACTTAGTCAACATCTCAGAATTAAACATTCAACGCCGACTGGCAATCTTCCAATGGGTCTTCCTCTTTGGATGGCGATCGATCTAGCTCGTTTCAGCAAAGACTTGGCTCTGGCGTCAACCCTTCAGCTATCTGGCATACGCGCACTGGAATCTAAATTTATAGAAAAGATGTTTGCCATCTAAGCTAACTCCAGCTATGTGACGACACATGGATACATCTACTAGAGCTTTACAAGAAGCCATCTCGATTCGCCGACAAATCGATGCTTTGGAAAACCGTCTTTCGTCAATTCTGGGAGCTTCCTCTCCCGGACCTTCAACTCGCGAAGGTCGCCGCCGCATGTCAGCCGCGACTCGAGCCAAACTTGCAGCCGCCGCGAAGGCTCGTTGGGCAAGGCAAAAAGCGGGAATAAAAACAACTGCACCTCAGAAAAAAGGTGGAATCACTCCTGCTGGGCGGAAGAGGCTTTCCCAATTGATGAAAGCTCGCTGGGCGGCAAGAAGAAAGGCTGGGGCGAAAAAATAAAGCAGCCGGCCCGATCTGGCGCAATATCACTGCCCGTTTATTCTGTTGGCGTTTGCTGCGTTCAGTCAACGTCTGGCGCCGCAGAAGTTAACTACTGCTCGCGAGAGGACTCGAACCTCCACGGGTTGCCCCATACGGTCCTGAGCCGTACGCGTCTGCCAATTCCGCCACGCGAGCAAAAAGACAGCGACCCAACAATGCGCATGCGCCAGCGAGCTGCAAGGTCGAACAAGCAATGTTGGTGTTGAGCCAGGACGAAGCGATCGACGCTCGATTAGATTAGCCTAGGCGCCTCTTGCGTGCACGAACTTCCACTTGATGCGCTTTGCGTGCGTGGCCAAGAGAACGTAAAAGATCGGCGTAATTCGATGCGACAACCTCGTAATCTTCGGAAGGTTTTCCGCTCGCCTCCTCCCAGCTCTTGAGCGAAGCGCGATAAAGCTCAGCCGCCTTCGCGTAATCGCCACGCGAATGATACACCACGGCAAGGTTGCATTTAGATTGTGCGATGTCCGGGTGCGTGGCCGGGTGCAGCTTTTTGCGAATGTCCAACGCGCGAAGGTGTATTTTTTCCGCTTCGGAGTAACGACGCTCGTTCGTGTAAAACACAGCCAGATTATTCAGGACTGAGGCTACATCGGCGTGATTGGGTCCGAGTTGTTTCTCGTAAATTTGTAAAGCTTGCAAATAGTACGGCTCCGCTGCTTTTTGCCGTCCTGATTTGCGGAAAATCAGCGCAACATTGTTCAACATTGTGCCGAGGTCCGAGTGAGGAAGGTCTCCGAGTTGGGTGCCGGCTGCAATCGCTTTCTCGTAGAAAACGAGCGCTTCCTCAGGTTGGCCTAGATTATCGCACAAGAACGCCAGCCGGCGCGCGGAGCGGTAGATGGCGCGCTGGTCCGGTGTTTTTACTTTTTCCAAGATCGCATGGGTTTTGAGCAGGCATGCTTTGGCCGAGGCGCGATCACCCTTTTCATCAAGAAGGTCTCCTAATTTTTGGAAGCTGGTGGCTAGCGGGCTCCCTGCGCCAGGAAAGGCGCGTTTGGCAACCTCAAGAGCTGTTTCAGCAACACGGATTGCTTCAGGGAGCCGGTTACTCGCGCGTAGGGTATCAAGTTTGTCATTGAGGATCGACCACAGTCTTTCTTCACCTTTCATCAAACATCACCAACCCTCGCTCAATTGAGCGACTAATCGCGTGGCGAGATCTTCCGTAGCGAGCGGTAATGCTTGCCGTTCATCCGTGGTCACGTCCGAGCTGACGAAAAAACTGGTCGTTCCGATAACTTGGTCCGGCGGGGCCAGCGGCTTGCCATCCCGGCCAATCAGCGTGTACTTCACGATCAAGTTCAGGCTAAATTCAGTCGTGGCAAGAACGTTCTCGCGCAGCGACCGCGCCGGGGCCCGGTTAATGCGATATATTTCCGCCGTCAAAGTAGCATCCGCATTTTCGCCATTCGCAATCTGAAATGTCCCATCCTGTTGCAACTGTTTGATCACTGTGTCCGTAACCAACACTTCAATATGAGGGACAAGAGTATGGTTTTTGAAAGTTGGGACGGCGAGGCTCTGAACGTCGCGTAGGTAATAGGGCTTTACCGGCCCAATGTGGTAACCTAGACAACCAATCAGGGAAAGACAGGCCAGGGCTGCCGCAAATATAGCTTTCACGGCGCCGGTGAGGCGGACGCTTCAGGAGAAGCCGAGACTTCAGGGGGAGGAGAGGCGGAGCTTGGGCCCGTGCTCGGCGGGGCGGGCAATGGTTCAGGCGCAGTTGTGGTGTCCGGCGCAAGTGAAGCCGGCGGCGGCAGTGAAACATCCGCCTCTGGCGACGGCAATGGCGCTTCGTTATTCGCTGAGCCTGGCTTCGCTCTCGACCCGTTTTTGGTCTGCCGCGCTTGGTTTGCAGCTCCTTTTTTCTTCCCTGCCTCCGCCGGGGAAAAGGCAGGCTGAAGCACCGCTTCTCCGACTTTCGCCCGTAACTCATTTATCCGCTTCTTAGCCCGATCGCTTTCAGTTGATCCCGGTTGCTGACGAATCACCTCGTTGTAGTAGATGACTGCAGCGCGATAATATTTCTGCTTGTCGTAAAATTTCGCTACTTGGAAGGAACTAGCTGTTTGTTTGCGCTCGAGCAGCTCGAGGTTAGCGCGCGCTTGTGCTGCTTTCTCGCTGTTCGGATAGTGGAAAAGAAAATCCTGAAAGGCAGTTTTGGCGTTGCTAGCGGCCGCCATATCCTTTGTTCCCGCTCGCGCGTTCTGGAACCAGATGTACCCGATTTGATATTGTGCGTCCACCGCGACGGGCTCGTTCGGAAATTTATCGACCACCGCCTGGTAGGCTTCAATAGCAGCTTCATTTACTCCCTGTTTTTCCCGCGCGAGACCAATGTCAAACTGCGCACGCGCCGTATACTTCCCATACGGTGCGGTACGAACAACCGAGGCAAAAATTGTCACCGCGCGGTCTAGCGAAGACGCTATCGGGATCCCCAGAACTCTCAACTTTTTGCCGTTCAAGTAGATTTCGCCAATGCGAAACTGCCCCTCAATTGCTTCCTCAAAGTGCGGGCTGGCGGGATATCTTTCGACGAGTTGGCGAAATGACTCCGCGGCGGGCGTGTACTGATGCATCTGTTCCTGTAGCTCTGCCGCGCGATAAAGCGCACCAGCCGCGAGGGCATCTTTGGGGTGGCGTTTGACGAGGCTCCTGTAAGCTTTGATCGCGCGTTTTATGTCGCCCTCTTTTTCCGCAGTTTGTCCAATCTGAAACAGTTCCGCTGCATTCCCGCTTATTTCTTCCTCGCCAGGCGCCACGAACTCCGCCTTCTTGCCCGGTTGAAAGACCACGGCGGCAACACCCGATTCGGGCAAAAGCAAGGCGACGACGACAAAAACAAGAACGGCGCGAGTTAGGAAATTCATGAGGTGTGGCAGGGTAGTTAAGTTCTCCGTTCCGTCAAGTTCAGGAGTCGCAGACTGAACGTCCCCCCGAGAGCGCAATATTATAGCCATCTTTTTGGACTGACATCTTTTCGAGGATGCAAAATCGATTAATCTTCTGATTTCAATTTGAATCTGAGCGA
>QHOJ01000129.1 GCA_003218735.1 Verrucomicrobiota bacterium | reverse complement strand
CAAACCGGCGTAATTAATCGGCGGCTCTGCTCCGAGATAAAAACCGACCGCTGTCGTGAGCAAAACAAGCAAGGTCAGCCGCGCTTTGACCAACTCGGCCACGTCGAGCACCCGGCTTCGTGCCGATTTGCCATTGCGCGCAGTCGTAGCGTCCGTCGCGCCATGAATCGCGGCGGTTTTCACGCAGCGACGTGCTGTGGCGCGCCCGGCGATCGCGCCCTACCAAGTTGTCGATGCGAAATTCGCCAGCAAACCGCCGAAATGCTCACGCCAAAACATAGCATGCTCGCGCCGACCGCGACATGCGTGGTCGCGATATCGGCCGCCTTGTTGCTCCAAATCGTCCAGACTCCGAGCGCGAGCTGACAAACGAGCAAAGCGAACCACAAGATCGATAATCGCGTGAGCGCAGGCAGGCTGCGTGCATCCCTCCAGGCACGAAAGCAAAATGTAATCACCGCGATGGCAATCAAAAAGGCAAGAAAGCGGTGCGCCATTTGCAGCCAGATTTGGAAGGCGTCAACATCGGACAAAGCCCGTGCATCACGCCAAGTATTGATTTTTGCCAGCGCACTTGCGCTCGTGTCTGGGACCCAGGCGCCATTTGCCATGGGAAAATCGAGAATGGCCAGATCGCGATGTTGATGCCGCATGGTCGCACCGAGTGCAAGCTGCACATAAATTGCAAGGGTGATTGCGATCGCGATCGCCCTGAGCCGCCCAATTTTCTTTGGGCTGATTCTTACGTCGGAAAGCGAGCGCCAAAAATTCGTGGTTGCGAGCGCAATTAGGGCAATCAAACCGAGAAACGCTTGCGCCAGACAGGCGTGAAAAATTCCGATCTCGTCCTTCAACATCGTCACGCGCAAACCACCGAGGACACCTTGCAGAATCACGGCGCCAACCGCGATTATCCCAAGATTGCGAACCCACTGTCGATCTTCATAACGCCAAAGCCAGACCGCCAGGATGATCGTGAAAAATCCAACCGCCGAAGCGATTAAGCGGTGCGTATGCTCAAAAAAAATCCCGCCGATCCATTTGGAAACGGGAAACAAAAACATGTTGTAGCCGAATGTGGTTGGCCAATCGGGCACGGCGAGGCCAACGCCTTTACTCGTGACCATTCCGCCGCTGCAAATGAGCAACAACGTGGCTACGGTCGTGAACCAGGCGAAGCGATTAAGCGAGCTACTGTAGCGGCGGTCTGTGACCGTCGCATTATTTCCGGCCCCTACGCTCATTCTTTGCAACCGTGAGTGGATCGAACTTGAAGAGTCCGATGGTCAGAGACCACTGCTACAAAAGGGCAATATTACCCCCCCGGATTCGGCGAAGCTGCCGGACTGTTTTGCGGCTGGGGGTTTGTATTTTCCGTCTTTGGTGCACCCGATGGCGGTACCGTCCCCGGAGGTGGATTGGCCGGTGCGCCTGGCGGTGGCGCAGCTTGTGTGCCGGCCAGTTCGGCACGCTCCTTGAGCCACGTCTGATAATCCTCTGGCGTGTCGACCACCAACGTGCCCTTCATTCCAGAATGACCGAGCCCGCAAAGCTGACCGCAAATCACTTCGTAAGTTCCCGTCTTAATTGGCTTGAACCACATGGGAATGAGCGAACCTGGGATTGCGTCCGCCGCGATGCGCATGCTCGGCAGGAAGAAGTCGTGGATTACATCTTTGGACGAAAGCTCGATGATGACGGGCCGATCCACCGGCACATGCAACTCGCCAAGGGTCACAATGTCGTCTTTGCCGGCAGGATCGTTCGGATCGAGGCCAAGAGGATTCGAATTGCTCACGAGGTAGACATCGCGCCGGCCAAACTGTCCATCCGGGCCGGGTAGATGAAAATTCCAGCTGAATTGCTGGCCCGCAACGTGAACGAGGATCGCGTCTTTGCCCGGTGGGAACTGATTCACCCGTTTTGCCCAAAGTGGAATCGCGAAGCCAAGCAACAGAACGGCTTCGATCAAAACCACGCTAAATTCCAGATGCGTGGAGATGCCGCTTTTAACACCAGCATGATCGGCAGCGGGATGGCGTCTTTTCCGGAAACGAATCAAAACGAAAACGAAGAACGCCGACCAGCCGAGAAAGAGTGCGCCCATGAACCAGTGGCAGAACTCGAGGATGTGGTCGATTTGATACCCATGGGAGGAAGCGTTCGGCGGCTGACCGAGGAATTCATTAATCAGCGCCAGGCTACTCATTTGCTTAGCTCTTCGTCGATCATCTCTTGATAAGGCTCGGTCGGCATCCGTCCATGCCGCCAAAGATGAAAACTGAATGCGCCGATTCCACCCAAGACCGACATCACGGCTCCAAAAAGAAACCAGATCGCCACCGCCATGTGCTCGGTCGATTTGCCATCTTTTGCACCGTAGCAAAACGGGCACGCCAATGCCTGTCCGACCGGCGAAAAGATCGACAAGAGCAAGATCGACAAAATTCTCGCTTTCATGTGATGAGGTGAAGCCGCTTCATTTTTCGATAGAACCAGACGCCGTAAACGACTAGTGCGACCGCGACGACAAACGAGCAGATGGCGCCAGCCAGATAAATCGGCGCGCCTTCCACGAGATCGACCCAGACGCACCATGCTCCGATGCCGAGCGCGAGCAGCATCGAGAAAACAATGAAAACAATATGGAAGCCTTTAAGCGACATTTAACGAACGACCGGATAATCGTACCACGCGAGAAAAATAAGCCAGAAAAGTCCGAGCACAAAGAAACCCGTAAAAACGAGGATGCGGTAGATGAGCCGTTTTTCCGCGGCTAAGTGCATGAAAATTGCCGCAACCAATCCCGCCTTTAACGTCGCCACCAGCATGGCCACCGCGATGTTCGCCTTGGGCGTGCCAAAGTTCACGTAGGAAAGAGCGACCGTAATCGCGGTGAAGCTCAGCAGGAGCCCACCCACCATCAAGTAGCCTCGGACGTGCTTTTGCACGTTGTGCGCATACTCCTCGTGCTCGCTCGGGTCCTGAGAAATATCAGGCGGATTGTTCATCAAACTAGAGCAAATAAAAAAGCGGGAAGACAAAAATCCAGATCAGATCGACAAAGTGCCAGAAGAGGCCGGAGACCTCGACGCGGTTGGCGAGATGCTCGGGATTGCGTTGGTAAAGCTTTTTGCTGACCGGCAGCCACATGTAGATGAAGACGAGGACGCCGCCGAGCACGTGCATGCCATGCAAACCCGTTATCGTGAAATAGCTGGCAAAATACGCGCTGTGCGTTGGCAAAAACATGGTCGCGCGCTCCACGTCTGCCTTTTCGATTGTTGCTATTTTATTAGTGGGCGGAACGTAGAAAAAGTGCGGCCGATCCATCGCCGGGTTGGTCGGATCGGCATTTAGCGGATCGAGGGCGATTTCGTAATCCGTGATTTTTGGATCGTTCAGCGCTGCGCGATTGTGCAAATGTCCGGTGATCTCGAGCCGCGGCGGCAAACCTTTCTCGGCGGCATGTTTGTTACCAAGATACTGCTCGTACTTCGGGAGTGCTTCGGGTTTAATGTAAGCGCCGAAATGATCAAACTTCTGCGGCCATTCGTAAACGAGTTTAACGGTTAAGAAGATTACGCCGCACAGGATGGTGGCCAGCATGTACCACCAGTATGCGCGATATCTTCTCATCTTCAGTGCTGCCCACGCCAGCACCACAGTGACCGAAGATAAAATGAGAATGGCCGTGTTCATTGTGCCAACCGGAACGTTGAGCAAGCCGTGCGGCCACATCCCCGGCGGGGCGTCGAGTCGCAAAAAGATGTAGGCGGAAAAAAGTCCGCCGAAGAGCATTACTTCCGACGCGAGAAACAACCAGATGCCGACCTTCGCGTTCCAGAGACCGGTGTCAGGCCGTGTGGAGACTGTATATGGAATCTCCATTCGTTAGGCTATACGAGTGCCGGTTGCTCAACGGCCTTGCGCCGTCTGCGCTCGGTCGGTTCCA
>QHOJ01000164.1 GCA_003218735.1 Verrucomicrobiota bacterium | reverse complement strand
CAATTCGATCCGGAACGCAAAATATCTCCTGAAGATTGGGCGGTCCTGGAAAATGCGTTGATCCTTTCGCCGTCATCGTATGGGCTGCAACCGTGGAAGTTTATCGTGATCACCGATCGGAAAACGCGCGAGAAACTTTTTCCAGCGACGTGGACTCAACGACAAGTACTCGATTGCTCGCATTTTATCGTTTTCACTGTGAACACGAAGATGACCGAAGAACATATCGATCGGCACGTTGCGCGCACCGTCGAGGTTCGTGGTGGAACGGTTAAGGAGTTGAAGCGATATCGCGACATCATGGTGGAGGATGTTGTGACTGGGGCGCGTGGACCAACCGCCCAGCTGTGGGCGGCTCACCAGGCTTATCTGGCGCTCGGGAATTTTATAACGAGCGCGGCGTTAATAGGCATCGATACCTGCCCAATGGAGGGATTCCAGCCCGATGAATATGACAGGATTCTCGATCTCGCTCCGAAAGGGCTTGCGTCCGTGGTTTGTTGCGCGGCCGGGTATCGCGCTGCGGACGACAAATCCGCGGCGAAAAAGAAGGTGCGATATCCGCGCGAACAGGTGATTCACATCGTATAAATCGCAGCTAGATCGCGGCGACGCGATGAAGTTTATTCAATTTTATGCCGTTCGCGTCTTTCACATCTTCACAGAGCCAGGAATTCGTTGATTAGATCTGCAACCTGGCGCGGATACTGAGCTATGAAGGCGTGGCCTCCGCCGCTAAATTGGGCAAGCCAAGCCCCGGGGATGGCGTCGACGAGTGCCAAGGCATTCGACGGTGGAATGACGATGTCCTCGGTGCCAGTCGCGACAAGCGTGGGCGCGCGCAGGCTCCGGAGCCGGTCGCCGACACCATCGCGATGCCAGGCATCCATCGCGACGGACTGCCGATGAACTAGCTCGGGAGCTAACTGTGCGCGCGCGGCGGCCACGGTATCGCCGAATTCTCGATAGATGGACTCGGCGACATTTTTTGGAAACAGAAGAAACAGCAGGCGTCGCGCTTGTTCGTGAGAGGTGCCAGACATGTCGGTCAGTTGGGCTCGGACCGCAGGCGAGGCGAGTTCCGCATCGGCTCCGCCCGGATCGGTGGAAAGCAGAATAAGCTTGTGAACGCAGTTCGGGTGATCCAAAGCGACTGTCTGCGCGATAAAGCCGCCCATGGACCATCCGAGCACGCTTATAGTGCCGAGGTCGAGCGCCTCGATCGCCTGCGTCGTGTCAGCGGCGAGCTTGGCGATACTGAATGGCGCTCCGTCGTCGGTGGATGCGCCGATGCCGCGGTTGTCTAGGAGAACGAGATCGTTGGCGGAGGCGAGTCGATCGATGAACGAGGGATCCCAGTCAGTGCTCGTTGCTGCTAACCCATTGAGAACCAGCAGCGGTCGTCCGTTCCCCAAGCGACGGTAGGCCATTTGTGCGCCATCGACAGGAATTGTTGCTATCGCCTCAGCGGCCATCGTTCAAATGTCAGAAGCACCAACGATGGCAGCCCGCGAGCAAAACCCCTTGCGACAAACAGCCGACCCCCATGTCGATCTTCGCTCTCGTTAATCTAATCAGGACTTATCTTCGTCCAGCTTCACTTTCACTGCAGACTCGATCTCTTCGTAGAGCGCCCGGTCATTTTTGAGCACTTCTTTGGCGGCATCGCGGCCCTGCGCGAGTTGCGTGCCTTTGTAACTCAGCCACGAGCCGCGCTTCTCGATGATTTGTTTTTCCAACGCCAGATCGAGAAGTGCGCCGGTCGATGAAATGCCCTCATTGTACATGATGTCGAACTCGGCTTCGGTAAACGGTGGCGCGACTTTGTTTTTCACGATTTTGACCCGGGTGCGATTCCCGGTGACAACGCCATCGGTCTGTTTGATTGCGCCGATGCGGCGAATATCGACCCGCACGCTAGCGTAGAATTTCAACGCCTTGCCGCCCGGGGTCGTCTCCGGGTTACCAAACATCACTCCGATCTTTTCGCGAATTTGGTTCGTGAAAACGCAGCAGGTCCGCGCCTTTGAAATGAGCGCGGTCAATTTACGCAAGGCTGCGCTCATGAGTCGTGCCTGTGCTCCTACGGTTGTGTCGCCGATCTCGCCTTCCAATTCCGCTCTTGTCACAAGCGCGGCGACGGAATCGAGAACGATCACGTCGAGCGCGTTGGAGCGCACAAGAGTTTCGCAAATCCGGAGCGCTTCCTCGCCAGAGCTCGGCTGGGACACAAGTAAGTCATCAAGATCAACACCGAGTCTTTTCGCGTATGCCGGATCGAGCGCATGTTCGACATCGATAAATGCGGCGAGACCGCCCCGCTTCTGTGCTTGCGCAATGACAGTGAGGGTGAGCGTCGTCTTGCCAGAGGATTCCGGACCGAACACTTCGACAACCCTGCCGCGTGGAAATCCACCAACGCCAAGCGCGCGATCGATCAGAATGTTGCCGGTGGGAATGACGTCGATATCGACGATCTTCTCGTCGCCAAGTCGCATAATCGCACCTTCGCCGTAATCCTTGGCAATCTGTTGAATCGCAAGGTCGAGGTTCTTATTTCGCGCGGCAGCCAGTTTGTCCGCGCCGGTTTTTTCTTCCGTTTTCGTCGCCATATTAAGATTAGCCTAAGTACTTCTCTAGCGGCAATTCGCCAAGCAGAAAAGCTGAATCGATAATTAGCTGTTTGTCATGTCGAGCGGAGTCGAGACATCTGCAATGGCTCTTGATTCAACGGCAAGAGATTCCTCGACTTCGCTCGGAATGACAAACTAAAGCTGGCAGTTCAATCGTACTCGCTGGATTAGAGAATAAAAAGGCCGCGAACGTCAACGTCCGCGGCCTTGTGATGTTCGAGAAATGGATGCTCCCTTAAGAAACAGTGATCTTGCGCGGTTTGACGTGTTCCGCCGTCGGCAGGGTCAAAGTCACAACGCCTTGATCGATTTTTGCGCTGATTTTGTTAGCATCGATCGATGGATCGAGCTCGAACGTGCGCCGGTAATTTTCCGGGCGCGATTCGCGATGAATCAGCGTCCCTTCTACAGCGGGAAGAGAACGGCGCCCAACAATTGTCAGCTCGTTGTTCTCGACTGAAATCTCGAGGCGTTCTTTGTTTACCCCGGACATCTCGACTTCAAGCGTGTAGCCGTCCGCGGCCTCAACCACGCTCGCAGAGGGAGCGATGAATTGCTCGCTCTGGACGCGATCAATGTCGCGATTTTCACGGACTAATGTGCTCATGTTTTTATTTCCTTTCTTTCTCTAAATTTTCTCCGACGCGTTCCATGCGCGCCAGCGCTTGATCAATCGACATTGACCTGAATTTGCTTCGGCTTTGCTTCCTCGGCTTTCGGCAATGTCACGGTTAAGATTCCATCCCGGTAGCTTGCGCTTACCTTGTTCGCGTCCACGCGGGTCGGAAGCGTAATGCTTCGACGGAATTTGCCAATATAACGCTCCGTACGTTCGGCTTTCTCGCCGTTGCTGCTTCGACTCTTGCGCTCGCCGCTGATCGTCAACGTCCTGGCATGCAGGGAAATTTCGATGTCTTCCCTGCGCATGCCGGGCAGTTCGATCACCGCGACGACATTATCATTATTTTGATAGAGATCGAGCGCCGGAGACCACCCACTAAAGAGCTGTCCCTGACGCGCAATAGTCGACCAAAATGGGAGTTCAAACAGCGAGTTGAGATCATCTCGCAGACTGCTCCAGCGATCCAACGACGGCCAAGCCATCAGTTCCGGGGTTTGATAACGAATTAGACTCATAGATTGTCCTTTCTAAGTTTTTTCTACCGCGTACTCTGCAAGCTGTCTTCATGCCAGAAAATGGCACGTCTGAGTTCCACTCTCATAAATGACGGAATTCCAAAGCATTATCCTAGGGCGAGCGCGCGTTTTTCCACCAAGCGTATGTGCTGATTTGGCGCACTTTTTTCGTATTCTCGTGCCAAAATGAGTGACATGTTTGCACAGCCAATGGGCGGGGCGAAAAGCGTTGCCGGGATTACGAACTGCAACTATTCATTTTGGCGTGGCGATGGCGGCACAACGACGAGATGAACGCTTTATGCGCGCAGCTTTGAAGGAAGCGCAAAAAGGGATCGGGCAAACCAGTCCGAATCCAGTTGTCGGCGCAGTTCTGGTGGTTGACGATCGGATCGTTGCAAAAGGCCATCATCGAGGGGCGGGCCATGAACA
>QHOJ01000163.1 GCA_003218735.1 Verrucomicrobiota bacterium | reverse complement strand
AACGCTTCGCGCGGATAATCCGCGCTTGACCGTGCGCGGTATGCGGCATGGGCGACAGCCATGGCGAGTCGTGCTGACCCGTTCAGAAAATCTACCACCGCGCGCCCATTTGTTTTCTGATCGGCAAGCCGCGCGAACGTTGGTCTATAAGCGCGAACGCCTCGCTGCTGTGCTGGAAGACCTGGGTAGAAAGAATTTGACGAGCGTCCTGATCGAGGGCGGTGGCGAAGTTCTTGGGCAAGCTCTCGATGGCCGATTGACACGCGCTCCCAGCGAGCCTCGCTGGATCACAAGTCCCGCTGCACGCCGTCACGCGCACGAGCTTCGCACTCGCGTGGACGCAGTTCTTATCGGAGCGGAAACGCTTCGCGTGGATAATCCGCGCTTGACCGTGCGCGCTATGCGGCATGGGCGACAGCCATGGCGAGTCGTGCTGACCCGTTCAGGAGATCTACCACCGCGCGCTTATTTGTTTTCTGATCGGCAAGCCGCGCGAACGTTGGTCTATAAGCGCAAACGCCTCGCTGCTGTGCTGGAAGACCTGGGTAAAAAGAATTTGACGAGCGTCTTGATCGAGGGCGGTGGCGAAGTTCTTGGGCAAGCTCTCGATGGCCGCCTGATTGATAAGATCCAGCTTTATCTGGGTCCGATGTTGACAGGAGGACCGGTAATCGCATTTGCAGGCCGCGGAACCGGGATTACCGCAAACGCGATCCGTCTCGATCGTGTATCATACCGACGAATCGGCCAGAACATCTGTATTACAGCTTATCCCAGCCCTGTATTTGCCGAGTAAACCGGGCAACTTTTCGTCGTACCCGCTGTTTAATTGATCGGGAGGTAAAATATGAACTGGAAACGACTTCTCTTAATTGGATTGGTGGCAGGCGGATTCGCTTTTGCTTCGGCACAGCGTTCTGACGCTGGAGTGTCGTTCGGAATCGGATTTGGGCCGGGATACTACGGCTATGGCTACCCGGCCTACTATGGATATGGCTATTATCCGTATTATCGGCCGTACCCCTACTATTATTATGGGGGGCCTTCATTCTACTGGTCCGGAGGCCATCGATATTACCGCCACCATCGTCACCATTACTACCACCGGTACTACTAAGGTGGCGTAGACTAATCCGCTGAGCTGGCTCGTGAGTCGAGCCAGCTCTTTTTTTTGCAAAAACAAAGTTTTTGCGAGCCGCAACGCCCCTTATCGATCCCTTGGGGATGATTCGCTCTTGCCAGATTTGGGCGACTCGGTCGGTTTCATCGTAGGGGTGCCGTTCGCCTGCTGAGGCTGGAACTCTTTTTTTAACTGTTGAATCAAAGATGGCAGTTGCTGCTGTCGCTCAGCCTCGATTTGCTGGCGGAGAGATTGTTCGATTTTGCGACGCTCCTGAATATAGCGAGACTCAAACAAATTACGCCTTTCTGGATCCAGCATGAGGCCGGAATCGCGTAAAGCTGCCTCAGTTTCGCGTCCGATCTGTTCGCGACGCAAAGCTTCGCGCTGACGCATGATCTGGCGCTCTTGCGGGCTCATTCGCATCCAGCGCTCTGCATTTCGCCGGAAAATCTGCCGCTCCGCTGGCGGAAGCGAAGACCACCGTTCACGCACACTCGGTATTGGCGGACGCCGGGTCGGTCCAAACCCAAGGCCCGGCCCTTCCCTTCGCCCATTAGTCCGCTGCGGCTGCGCTTGCGCAAAGGCGCAGGACGAGGCGAGGATCGACAACGTAATGATTATGTTTACAAAGTTGGCTTTTCGTCCCACAGGCTGCCTTTATCCACAGCGAGCAGCTCATCCAGATCGGCGACGACTTCATAATCTTGGGGATCGATCTTTGCCACCACATCTGGCTCGCTCTCGGAGGATTTCTGTGACGCAGGATGATAAGTGGCGATTATCGCCGCCATCATGGCAATTGCCACCGCAGATGCCGGGATGAGTCTGCGCAAGCTGATCCATTTTCGTATCCGTTCGGAGTGGCCAGCGTCATGCCGGACTTGTCTCGCGATGTTGCGGGCGAAAAATGGGGAAAGCTCGGGCTCGGCCGCGCGGCCGAGGAAATCCCACAATTCCTGGTCATCTTCACGTTTCATATTCTCTCTCCATGAATTGAACTGATTGCAGCTCTGAAAGTTGCGCTCGGAAGGAATTCCAGAAACCGGTATTAAAGGTCAGCCGCCTCAAGGAAACCTTCAAGCTGTCGGATGCGGGTTGGATGCCGCATTTTCCGCAACGCTTTGGCTTCGATTTGACGAATGCGCTCCCGCGTGACCTGAAACTGTCGGCCTACTTCCTCGAGAGTTCGGCTGTATCCATCGACGAGCCCAAACCGTTGTTCGAGCACTTGCCGCTCCCGTTCAGTGAGGGTCTCGAGTACGTCCTTTATTTTCTCCTTCAGCAAAACAATGGCCGTCATATCGCTGGGATTTTCCGCGCCTTTATCCTCGATAAAGTCGCCAAAATTAGTCTCTTCGCTTTCGCCCACGGGCGATTGGAGTGAGATTGGCTGTTGGGCCATCTTCAAGACCGCGCGGACGCGCTCGACGGGCAATAGAACTTCTTCCGCCACCTCTTCCGGCGAAGGTTCACGCCCATATTCCTGGACCAGCTGTTTTTGCACACGCATGAGCTTATTGATGGTCTCGATCATGTGAACGGGAATCCGAATAGTGCGCGCCTGATCGGCGATCGATCGCGTGATCGCCTGGCGAATCCACCATGTTGCGTACGTGGAAAATTTGTAGCCGCGCCGATATTCAAACTTCTCCACCGCCTTCATCAACCCCATGTTTCCTTCCTGGATCAAATCGAGGAACGAGAGACCACGGTTCGTGTACTTTTTTGCGATCGAAATAACCAGGCGCAGGTTGGCTTCCACCATTTCAGTTTTGGCTCGTAATGCCTGCCGCACCCAACCTTTCAGCGCCTGGTATCGCTCGGCGTATTCAGCGAGTGAAAGCCACAGGCTCTTTTCTAACTCACCTACTTTGTTCCCGAGTTGTAAACGTTTCTTTCGATCGCCCGGACGTTTCGCTATCTCGGTCTGGAGATAGAGTGATGCGCGGTAAGCCTCGTCCGCCAAGTGAACAAATTCTTCCATGACTTTTTGCTTGAAGTAGAAATGGGGATAAGATCTCTGCAACGAAGTCATCGCTCTTTGTATAGACTTGAGCTTCGCCGATTGTTTTTTTGAAGGATTGCGCGAAACTTGGCCGTATTGCTGGCTAATCAACACGCTCAATCGTTCCACTTGTTTACACAAGCGGGGAAGCTTCTTCATGTAGCGTTCGCGGCTCTCGATTTTTTTGTCTAGAATGACGCGATCAAATCTTTCCCGGCCCTCGGCAAGTTTTCTGGCAAGATCGAGGTGGGCACGCGCAATAAAGCCGAACTGGTTGATGTGCTTCTGCACCATATTTTCGGCTTCCTCAATCCGTTTGGAAATTTCCACTTCCTGCTCCCGGGTCAGTAGAGGGACCTGGCCCATCTGCTTGAGATACATCCGCACCGGATCGTCGAGAATATCGAGCTTCGCTTCGGGTTTCTCTTCCTCTTCTTCCTCTTCCTCCACGTCTTTTTTCCCGTCCTTGTAGCGGTCCACCTCCGAAGCTTCGATAATGTCGATCTCCATGCGGCGCAGCCGTGTGAGAATGAGATCGAGTTCATCGGCGTCGGTGATCCCTTGCGGCAACGCCTCGTTCAGGTCGTCGAATGTGAGATAACCTTGTTCCTTCGCCAGCTTGATTAGCTCGCGAATGCGCCCCTCAATTTCAATCGCTGAATGCAGATGCGCCGCCGCGAATCCGTTTTGCGGCTTTCGCAGCTGTTCGCCGTTGGGTTGCTGCCCTCGGACGAGGGTAATACCTTTGGCTTTGAACGCGGCGATTTTTGGCCGCTTCTTAAGATTTCGCCGGCGAGCTGAAGCCTTTTTTATCGAACGACGGCGAAGCTGTCTCGTTTTAAGCCGTTGCGACGACGACTTTCGGCTGCCTCCCCTTCGTTTCGAATGCCTGGCCAAGATTGAGTGGTTAAGGATTTGACTGAGACGTTCGACCTGTCGCCCGTAGACCGGCATTAATTGTCGGCTTCGCGAGCGGGCGAAAGTTCGCGGAGCTGCTCTTGCAGGTCAAGGATTTCTTTCTGCAAATTAACCACGTCGCCGGTGGTAAGTCCGGGAAGTTTTATCTGATTCTTCGCCACTTCGAGGTGGCGCCGCAACACGGCCTGGCGAATACCGAGCCACCATTTTCCCACCATCGTTCCGGCATTGGGAGGCACTTTTTGCAGCAACCAGGAAGAAACTAGCCCTTCGTCTGTCGCCGCAAGCATCGCCATAAAAGCATTGAGTGAGGCGGCGTTACTCGGACGCAGATCGCTTTCGAGAATGCGGACCAGGATTTCCGCACCGGGCACTTGTGCGAGAACCTCGCGCCAATTTTGCCGATGAAGAAAATCTCGCGCTTCCTCATCTCGCAACGCCAGGAGACAGAGCATAGCAATGTCGTGTCGCGGAGCATGCGAAGCCTGGGAATGCAACCCTTGCGGCCCAGAAAAACCTTCGCTTTTTTGCCTCGGCAAGAGCGTTTCAAAATCAGCAGGGGAGACGCCAAGCCGGGCGCTCATTTGGCTCACGACCTCTCCTCGCATCAGCGGATCGTGCACTCTCGAGACCGTTTCAGCCAGTTTGCGCGCAAGTTGCATCTTTTTCCCTAACGAGTTCAAGTCGCTCGTCGCGACTTCGCTTTCGATCCAATAATCAAAAAAAGCCTGCGCCGTTGCCACGCGTTTTTCAAATTCCTCTCTTCCGCTCCGGCGAATCAATGAATCTGGGTCTTCGCCCGGCGGCATCTCGACAACACGCACGATTAAATCATTGTAAAGCAACGCCTCGAGAGATCGCTCCGCCGCTTTTTTCCCTGCTGCGTCCGCATCGAAACAAAGGACAACTTCGTTCACATAACGTTTTAAAACACGCGCCTGGTCTTCGGTAAACGCGGTCCCCTGCGGGGCGACGACGTTTGTGACTCCCGCCTCGAACAAACTGATCAAATCGATCTGGCCTTCGCACACAATCGCGCAGTTCGCCTCAATCAGGGCCCGCTTCGTCTTGTCCAGGCCAAAAAGGACCTTGCCCTTTCGAAAGAGCGGTGTCTCCGGCGAATTCAAATATTTCGCCGTTCCCTCCTCGTCTTTAAGAAGGCGACCGCTAAACGCGATCACCTCGCCGACGTCGTTACAGATTGGAAACATGATTCGGCCACGAAACCGATCGTAGGCTGATCGACTCGGCGCGTCTGCCGCATCGTCTCTGGTCTTGACCAGGCCGCTTGCGACGAGATCACGCGGATCGTAACCGCGATCACGTGCCCAACTGCCAAACGCATCCCATTGATCGGGCGCATAACCGATCTGCCATCGCTTCGCGATATCTGCTGTGATGCCACGCTCTTTCAGATATTTGCGCGCTGGTGCGGCGAATTCCCTTTTGATCAAGTTTTCATGGAACCATTCGGCGGCTTCCGCGTGCAGTTGCAACAAACCGCGACGCGACGCGCGTTCTCGATCGTCGTCGATGATGGCACCCCCCTTCTCTACGACTGAGATCCCGACGCGCGCCGCGAGTTTGCGGACGGCTGCGGGAAAATCGATGTGCTCATAATCCATGACAAAACGGAAGACGCTTCCGCCCACACTGCATCCGAAACAGTGGAATGTCTGTCGCTGCGGGCTCACGTGAAATGATGGCGTTTTCTCCTGATGGAATGGGCAAAGGGCCTTGAAATTTGCGCCCGCTCGTTTGAGCGGAAAATAGGAACCGATCACCTCGACGATGTCGTTCGCGGCCGCGATTTGTTCGATGGTTTCAGTTGGGATTGTTCCCATGAGACACTGGATTTTTCGCTCGTTTGCTTTGAGAAGGGATGTCAAACTTACGCAGTGCACGGTCGCTTTCCAAATATCACTATGAAAGTCCCGATTTTCGTCTTGATCTGCTGCCTGGGAGTGGAGACGGCTCAGGCGCGCGACGTCATCCACAAAGGCGACATAATTGTGGTCCCGCTGCGGGGAGAAATTTCGCCTTCGCTCCTGATGTTTTTGCGTCGCACTGAAAAAGCAGCCGAGAGCAGCGGCGCCTTGGCTATTATTTTTGAAATGGATACTTACGGCGGGCGACTCGACAGCGCCGCAGAAATAACAAACGTGCTCAACCGCGCCACGATTCCGACTTACACATTCATCAATTCAAACGCAGGATCGGCTGGTTCGCTTATCGCCTTGGCTACGGAGCATATCTACATGGCGCCGGTTAGCGCGATAGGTGCGGCTGCGCCCGTTTTGCCAACGGGAGAAGATCTTCCACTAACCGAGCGTGAGAAGACGATTTCGTACTGGACGGCTCTGATTCGAAGTTCCGCCATTAAAAACGGACACAACCCCGATGTCGGTGAAGCGTTCATGAACAAGGACAAGGAAGTGAAAATCGGCGACCGCGTGATTCATCCGAAAGGAACGGTGCTGACTTTGAACGCGCAGGAAGCGACGGAAAAAATCAGTGGCAAACCATTGCTGGCCGATGGCATCGCCGCTTCGATTATCGATCTAACGCAAAAAGCCGGACTCAAAGGCAACATCGTCTCTCTTAACCCGAGCGGCTTTGAGCAACTCGCCTTTTGGATCACCGCGCTCGCGCCATTGCTGCTTTTAGGCGGGATCCTCGGCGCCTATCTCGAATTCAAGATCCCCGGCGCGACTTTACCGGGAATAATTTCAGCGATTTGTTTTGCGCTTTTTTTTCTCGGTCATTATCTAGCGGGACTCGCGGGATGGGAGGTGGTTGCACTTTTCGTTTTAGGCATGACGCTCGTCTTGATCGAGATCCTCTTTTTCGCACATTCCACGATCGTTTTCGGTGTAGTGGGCATTTTTCTCATAGTGGCGTCTCTGCTCTGGGCAATGATTGATCGCTATCCCGGCGAAACATTTTTTCCCACCGGCCAAATGCTGGCGATGCCCTTGCTCAAGCTTTTCTTCGCCATGATCGCAGCCGCAATCGTAATCGCCATTCTCGCCCGTTATCTGCCGCGGACAGGGCTTTATCGACGGTTTGCTCTCATCACCTCAAATCCGCCGGGGCCTTCTCTCGCCGGCGCGCCGCGTGAATTTGTCACTGCATTCGCACTCACCCCCGGAGCGCGGGGTAGCGCCATCACGATTTTGCGACCGAGCGGGAAAGCACGCTTTGCCGATCAGGTCGTTGATGTTGTGACCGAAGGAGAATTTATCGCCGCACAAACGCCAATTACCGTCATCCAGACGGATGGCATGCGAGTAGTCGTGAAAAGCTCGGGGTAAAGTCGAGCTACCCACCCGCCACGACGCGAATAAATTCGACACGGTCACCTTCGGCTAACGATCGCTCCGGCCATTCGTGTCGATACAGGGCGATTCCGTTGTGCTCTACCAAAATACTTTGCGACGGTATTTGGTAGCGCTCTATGAGTTGCGCGATCGTTTACGCGTCGCGTCCATCCACCTTTTCGCCATTAAGCGAAATCGTCATGCACTCATCAACGCCTGATCCCAATCTTTCCAAACCGGTTCGAAGCCACGGCGCCGCAGGGTCGCGGCGATTTCAGCAGGTGAACGCTCGTCGCTGATCTCGAATTGCCCGGTGGCAAGCTGATCTTCTCCGTCCTGAAAATCAGGCGCCACGATTCGACCGTGCACAGTACGATGCAAATGTTCCCTGCCTTGCCGGGTGTAACCGCCAGGCTCGGTATGGCTGCCCGCGCTCATCATGGTCACGCCCAACGAGACCAGCGAATCGCGGAGCAACGCACGCTCGCGTGTGCTCAGGACAATGCCAACCTGCGGAAATGTGACGCGCAACGCGCAAACTAATTGCGCCAACTCGCGATCGCTCATCGAAAAGAACGGACGAAATCCACCGGCGGCAGGACGCAACCGCGGCAAGCTCACCGTGATTTGCGCTTGCCAGCAATGCTTGAACAAATATTCCAGATGCGCCGCCAGCGCGATGGCTTCGTCCTGCCAG
>QHOJ01000128.1 GCA_003218735.1 Verrucomicrobiota bacterium | reverse complement strand
GTCGGCTTTGCGCAAAAATCCGCCATTCTCGCGCATGAACTTGTCGATCTTGTCCGCGATCTCGCCGTTGTAAAACGCGTCGCGACCTTTCTCGCCGATCAATCGCAAAGTTTTTGCCAGCGCAGGATTCTTGAAAATATCGCCTTTCGCAGGTGTGCGGCCTTTACCATCGAGCGTGTACGTTTCCAGAAACGCGCCAGGCAAACCTTTGTAAACTCGCGGACCAGAGGTCCAGTAATAGGCAATCAATTCCGTGACCGGGAAACCACCCTCGGCATAACCAATCACAGGCTCGAGATCGTCACTCAATTTGAGCTTGCCGAATTTTTTGTGCAGCTCCGTCCAGGCATCCACCGTGCCGGGCACGCTAATAGGCAACATGCCGAGCGGCGGAATTGTTTTGCGATTCAGTTTGTCGAGCTCGGTTTTCATTTGCTCGTAGCTCAAGCCGAGCGGGGATCGTCCGCTCCCGTTCAATCCATAGAGTTTGTTCTCTTTCGCGCTGTAAACGATCGCGAACAGATCGCCGCCGATTCCATTGGAGACTGGTTCCATCAAGCCGAGCGTGGCGTTCGCGGCGATCGCCGCGTCCACGGCGCTGCCACCACGCTTCAAGATATCGAGGCCAACCTGCGTGGCCGCAGGCACGCTTGTGCAAACCATTCCGTGCCGTGCCAGGACTTCGGACCGCGTGGCGAAATTCCTCCCAGTAATCCGATCAATTTGGGAATTGGCAATGTCTGCAGCGGTCGCGAGAAGAACTGATGTCGAGATCCACTGAACGAACTTTCTCATTCGCTCAGCTTAATTCGATGTCTGCGAATTGGAAGAAAACGCCGATTAGAGTTGGCGTCTGACGCAGAAGCCATAGAATTCCGGCGATGAAAATGTCATCCGACACTCGCAAAGCGATCAGCGTAATTCTCTTTTACATGGCTCTTTTGTTCTTTCTGATCGGCATGGCTGCCCGGTTAAAAATGGATTTTCATTCACGTTTGGAGATCTCCACGGCCGGATTTGCTGTCGCGGCGGTCCTGGCCTCATTGGGTGTAATTACGCTGCTGCTTTCGTGGGTAGGAAAGTCGGAAAAACGACCGGAGCCGCCGCTTTGACGCCAGGATCGCCGAGCTGCCGGTGATCTTTACTTGGATAAAAAAGCGGCGGCAATCGTTCCCGATCGCCGCCGTCCCCCTGCGAATGAAAGGAAGTTTATTC
Organism: Verrucomicrobiota bacterium; assembly: GCA_003218735.1. Classification (GTDB taxonomy): domain Bacteria; phylum Verrucomicrobiota; class Verrucomicrobiia; order Chthoniobacterales; family UBA10450; genus Udaeobacter. Next base: position 2,843 of record QHOJ01000128.1, on the reverse strand, counting down.
CTGGATTGCGTCGTGAAGTTCTTTGTGCGCGTTCATCATGTCTTGATGAGCCTTCTGAATGTCATCAAGCTTCTTCTGCTGATCGGCGGTGAGCAGCGGACGAATCTGCGACGTAGTGCTATCCATGACCGCTTTCATCTTCTGCATCGCCTCCTGATGGATCGCGGCGATTTGCGGCTTGGCCTGATCGATGATCGGCTGGACCTTGGTCTGCTGATCGGAGGTCAGGTTCAGCTCCTTGGTCAGGTGTTCAAGCCCAAATCCGTGTCCATGCCATGGACCACCCCCGCCGTGGCCGGGTTGAGCTTGTGCCACAACAAAGCCGCCGAGGGCGATCGCACCCACGGCTGCAAGTGTCATTAGGTTTCGTTTCATATTTCTTTTAGTTTTTTTAGTTTGTTGTTTGCTGCGCGCTTTTTTGCGCTTCTGTAGCTAATGACCGGAGAGGGATCTCGCCGGTTACATTTTGTTTGTAGATTCAGCTGAAGAAATTGTAACCGCCATTCACCGGCACCTGTCATAGGTGTTGGTGTGGACGCGCTCTCGATTACATGGATGATTCTCATGCAAGCGCGCTGGTTAAAGCTGCGCTCCAGCATGATGATGAGGCGGCTCGCGCGCTGGTGCGGCAGCTTTATCCACTCGTTGCCAAATTGGTGCGCGCGCATCGCCCGCGCCGAACGGCCGAGGAGGACCTTTGCCAAATGATTTTCATCAAAGTTTTTCAAAAATTATCTCAATTTTCCGGCAAGGTGCCGCTGGAACACTGGGTCTCGCGCATTGCGGTGAACACTTGCCTGAATCAAATTGAGTCGGAGAAAATAAGGCCCGAGCTTCGTCACGCCGATTTGAGCGAAGAGGAGCAAGCCGTGGTCGAAAATCTCGCAACCTCCTCCAGCGAGCTCGCCCCGGACCAGCGCTTTGCGTCGCGAGAATTGGTCGAGCATCTTCTTGCCGCGCTAAAACCAGTTGAACGCCTGGCGATCGATTTGCTTTATTTGCAGGGACATTCCGTGGAAGAAATCCGCAAAATCACAGGCTGGAGCGCCGCCCTCGTCAAAGTGCGGGCCTATCGAGCCCGGCAGAAAATGAAGAATCAGCTCGCCAAAATTTCGGCCAGGGAAAATTTATGAACGATGTCAATCCAAGAATCGATCGATTGCTGCGATCCGCAGCGGAGGCCCGCGACGATGTTCCGTCAGTGATGCCGTTTGGATTCGATACGCGAGTGGTCGCGCTCTGGCGCGCAAGTGCGAAGCAGCCCAACGGCGTGATGCCTCTGCTTCGGCGCATCGCTCTACTGTCGGCCGCAGTCATCGTTGTATCGACGATTGCGGCGGTTCGCGAAGCCGGCCAAAGCCGGGAAATCGATGAATCTCTCACAAACGAATTCGCCATCGCAGATTCGGCGATTCAGGATGAATTTTCACGATGAACCGCGCATTACAGTGGAAATTAATTGCCGGCTTCCTCCTCGTTTTTATCGCGGGTGGGATGACGGGCGCTTTTTTTGGTGCGGCGTACGCGCGGCATCTTTTTTTTGAGTTTCATCAGCCAGGACTAATGGGCACAAGAATGCGAGACAGGCTCCGCACGGAATTGAATCTGACGCCGGAACAGGTTTCCAAAATATCGCCGATTATCGACAAAACAGCCGCCCAGCTTGCAGAAATCAGACGCGATACTGGGCGGCGGGTTCACGAAATCATGATCAACGCGCACCGGGAAATGGCTGCTAATCTCACAGACGACCAGCGACTAAAATTGCAAGAAATCGAGTTGCGGCACCGCCGTTGGCATCACGGTCACGGCCCGCAAGAGTCTCCCGCTACGGAGCCTTCCGCATCGCCCTAGCAAGCTGCTCCTTCGAGCAGCTGCCGGGTCGCTTCGATAACTTTATGGGATTCTTCTGGCTGCCGAGATGCCGATGATAAAGAAGATCAGGCAAATCACCAGGAACAGAAAGAAGAGAAATTTGGCAATTCCGGCCGCCGCGGCAGCTATGCCGGTAAATCCAAACAACGCCGCCACCAGTGCGATTACCAAAAAGATTACAGCCCAACGTAACATGTTTTCACCTCCTTAAAGATGAATCGCGCCAGCACGTTGTTGCACGCGTCAATCCGGACGAGGCCGGACACGATTTGATGCACGGTGCACGATGATGTGACTGCAATCGACAAGGAGAAAATCCGATCCTATCTAAGATTTTCCATGATCTCCTGGAGAAGCCCCGGACCGCGATAAATGTAGCCGGTGTAAACCTGAAGAAGCTGGGCCCCCGTCTCGAATTTTTCTTGGGCGGATTTCGCGTCGAAAATTCCGCCGGAAGCGACTACTGGAATTGTCGATCTTGCGGCGATTGCGCGGACCAGTGCCGTCGATTTTTCGCGTAACGGCGCGCCGCTCAAGCCGCCTGCCTGATCACGTTCGGGTGGAACCGATGAATGATCGAGCGTCGTGTTTGTTGCGATAATTCCGGCAATTTCATTTTGTTCGCAAGTTGTGACGAGCTCTCCCAATTCGTTCATCGAAAGGTCTGGCGCAATTTTTACAAGCACCGGCTTCGTGTTTTTCCGATTTTCATCGCCAATCGCGCGAAGCAATTGCGAAAGCGCAGCAGCTGCCTGCAAATCGCGCAAGCCTGGCGTGTTTGGCGAGCTGACATTTAGCGCGATATAGTCGGCAAATTCACGAAGCAATCGGAAGGAGTAGAGGTAATCATCCGTTGCTTTCTCGAGCGGCGCGGCTTTCGATTTTCCGATGTTGATCCCGACCGGAACCGCAGGCCATCGTCCGCTCGCGCGCAGCTTGCGCAGCCGTTCCGCGACAGCATCCGCGCC
>QHOJ01000051.1 GCA_003218735.1 Verrucomicrobiota bacterium | reverse complement strand
TGCGAAAAAGCTTTCGCCGAAGAAAATCGTGCTCGTCCACGGCGATCCATCCGCTGTTGCATGGGTGCACGCGAGGTTAATTGTCGATCTTCCAAGCGCGGAAGTGATCGCCCCGTCGCCAGGAGTCGAGTTGGAGTTGTAGCGGCGCTCTATGAGCGCCGGCCGCAACGTTTTGGCTGGGCAAATTAGTGCGACGGTCATAGACCGCCGCTACA
>QHOJ01000050.1 GCA_003218735.1 Verrucomicrobiota bacterium | reverse complement strand
CAGTTGTGTGAGACTGGTTTCAGCGACACGCTCCGATTACATCACAAAGAAGCGGGTCTTTTCAGTTGGTGGGATTATCGGATGCTTTCCTTTCCGAAAAATCGCGGGCTGCGTATCGACGCGATTCTGGCGAGCAGATCACTCGCGAAAAAGTGTACTGCTGCCGGAATCGATCGCGAAATGCGGAAAGGTAAGGAACCTTCCGATCACGCACCGGTCTGGGCGGAATTTGCCTAGGGGAATCGAGCAGTCCCTTGCACGATGTTAAAATATGGCGGCGAAGCCGCAAACTGATAGCATCGCACGCGGAGCGCACGATCCACCTTCGCAGCGCGACGCTGACCCATGAAAGCTCCTCTGCGAGTTTCCAATCCGCCGCTCAAGCCGCTCATGATTTGGGACGGCGAATGTCATCTTTGCAGGCGCTGGATTGAACGGTGGCGCGAAATCACGGAGGGCCAAATTGACGCTTTCGTCGAACCCGACGGCAAAACTTTTTTTGCCGCTGAAGCTGTCTATCGCTCACTGGCTTGTCGATCTTCACGAAAATGGTTGCCGTGGTGCTATGACCATGTCTTCGGTTTCGCCGCAATTTCTGAGATCGGCTACAGCTTTATCGCTCGTCACCGGAAGTCCGGCTCGGCAGTTACCCGATTGCTTTGGGGAGAAGACGTTTGTCCGCCGACATATTTTTGGGCGCGCCGATGGTTTCTTCGCGCACTCGGCATCATATATTTAATCGCGTTCGTTTCACTTTGGGTGCAAGTGGACGGACTCATTGGCCGCGGCGGAATTTCTCCGATAAATCAATTTTTGCCGGCAGTTCATGAACAATTGGGCCGACAGGCTTACTCGCTGTTGCCCACACTCTGCTGGTTCAACTCAACCAATACCTTTCTTCACTTTCTGTGCGGCGGCGGCGTGGCTTTCTCTTTGTTGCTGGTTTTGGGAATTGCGCCGGCGATCTGCCTGACCGCCCTCTTCGTTTCTTATCTCTCGCTGACCATCGCAGGACAAACGTTTCTCAGTTTTCAGTGGGACATCTTACTGCTCGAGACCGGTTTCTTGTCGATCTTTCTCGCGCCGTGGCAGCTTTGGCAAAAGCGCGGACAAGAACCGCCAGTCTCTCGCGCCGCGCTGTTTTTGCTCAAGCTGCTTCTTTTCAAACTAACGGTGATGTCAGGCGTGGTGAAACTCACCAGCGGCGATGATTGCTGGTGGAACCTGACGGCGCTCGATTACCATTACTGGTCGCAACCGCTGCCAACAATGTTCGGCTGGTGGGCTGATCAGAGCCCGGAATGGTTCAAACATTTCTCGGTCGCATTTTGCCTGATCGTCGAAATCATTGTTCCTTTTTTAATCTGGGCGCCGCGGCGTCCGCGGCTAATCGCCGCTGGATTGATGATTTTTTTGCAAGTCGTGATCGCCATCACTGGCAACTATTGCTTTTTCAATCTGCTCACGATTGCGCTTTGTTTGTTGCTAATTGATGACGGTGTCGCCGCGTCACTGCGCGACGCGCGGACGTTTCGCACAGCGAAACGGCTACAGGATCGATTGTCAATATACAGCGCGACGGTAGTGATCGTCGTCACGTTGCCAATCAATGCATGGCTCATTTTCAATGCATTTAGACCGGCCGCACAATGGCCGCGCCAGCTCGCGTTTGCTTACGAACACCTCGAACCATTCCGGATCGTGAATGGCTACGGGCTTTTTCGCGTAATGACCAAGGATCGCCGCGAGATTGTAATCGAAGGCAGCGCGGATGGCATCGAATGGCTGCCGTACGAATTTAAATGGAAACCGGGCGATCTAAAACGCGCGCCTGGCTGGTGCGCGCCGCATCAGCCGCGACTCGATTGGCAGATGTGGTTCGGCGCGCTGGGAACCGCGCAGCAAAATCCCTGGTTCATCCGGCTCGCCATTTGTTTGCTCGAGGGAAAGCGGGACGTCAGGCAGTTGTTTGCGCATGACCCGTTTCCAAATCGGCCGCCGCGCTACGTCCGCGCGATCTTGTATCGCTATCGATTCACAACGGCGAACGAGCATGGACAAACTGGCGCGTGGTGGAGACGCCAGGAACTCGGGGAATACCTGCCGACAGTCTCTCTCCAAGACTTACGTTAGGATCGAGAAACGTCCAAGCCGGTTGAGCAAAGCACGGCGACGGGTATATTTGGTCCGGTGCCAAAGGAAGGGCAGATTGTGACCGAAGGTACGGTAACCCAAGTGCTACCGGGCACGATGTTTCGTGTCGATCTTCCGGGGCAACGCAATGTGCTTGCGCATATTTCCGGTAAAATGCGCAAGCATTTCATCCGGATCGTGCCAGGAGATAAAGTATCGTTGGAGCTCTCGCCCTACGATTTGACCAAAGCGCGGATTATTTTTCGCGAGCAATAATGTGAAAGTGCATGCTTTGTTGAGTTCGGCGGCGAAGACAACCGCTGCTTCAACATAAGCGCGATCAGCTCGCGAATTGCGTTTTCAGGTAAAAAGCATTTGTTCGCCGTCGCATTTGCTGAAAGGCAGAAGCGCGCGGATACTGAGCGAGAAAATTAACTGGAGATTAGCAATGCCTGAAGAGAATAAAGCAGAACAAACAGGGTCTGGTTTGACAGACGCGCAAGACAAATTGCAGAGCAGCAAAACGCACGCGCGCAAAGCAGCCGAGGATTTGCGATCCGCGGCGGGGGATTTGAAGTCCGCGGCCGGTGCAATGGCTGGAGAATACCGCGGCAAGGCCGAGCAAGCCTGGGGCGAAGCGCGTGGCAAGGCAGAACAAGCCTGGGATGATGCGAGGGACCGCGCCCGCACATTTCAGGAAGACGCAGAACAATACGTGCGCGAAAACCCGACCAAGGCGGTGTTCACAGCGCTCGGAATTGGGTTTGTCCTGGGCCTGATTTTCCGACGTTAAGCGCTGCGGTCGAATGATCAGTCAGACCACTCGGTCCCGCAATCCTGCGGGGCATGCCGGTTTGCTGAAAAATCTGCTGGCGCTGGCGAGCGCGTTGACGGATTTTTTCGAGAGCCGCTTTACTCTCCTGGCCAGGGAATCGAAAACGGCGCTCGTGCAATTACTGGTGCTCGCGATTTGCGTAGGTTTGGCACTGGTCCTCTGTGTATTTGGTTGTGTTTTCGTAATCGCAAGCGCGATCGTTGGTCTGGCCCATCTCTTTGGGATTTCGTGGGTGTGGACCGCACTGATGGCTGCCGGAGCGCATTTTATAATTGCGCTGGCTTTGCTCCTGATCGCGCGCGGTCGAATGACCAAACCACTCTTCCACGAGACGATATCTGAATTAAAGAAAGATCGCGAATGGCTGAAAAATCTGGACGCAACAGATCAACCGGCGAGTTGAGAGCTGAGATCGGCCGTTCACGTGAGCGCGTAGCGCGCGACTTGCGTGGTCTGCAGTATGAATTGGATTTTCCCGCGAAGCTCCGGAGATCGTTTCGAGAACAAACAGTTTCCTGGCTTACAGCCGCAGCCGCCGTCGGCACAGTGATCGTCCTGTTGCCGGTGCGAAAGAAAAAAATTTACGTCGATGCAAAACGGGGCGGCAAACGCCAGAAGAAATTTCTCGAAGCTGGATTTATCCTGGGTGCATCGAAAATCGCGGCAAGCATGCTTCGGCCCGTGATTGTCAATTTTCTCAAAAATCGACTGACGGATTATGCAGGTCGATCCGCGCAGCGAGAGGGTAGAAGACCTTAAACGTAACATTGCCAGCGCGATTCAACCCAGTCCTCGCCACCCTGCATTGAGAATCGGACTCTGAAACTGCTTCTAATAATTTGTTTTAGGATTTACGCCCGCGTCCCTTCGCATAATCATCTCGACAACGCGCAATGATTGCAAAAGCTCCGGACATTCCAGTCAAATCGCATCCCCTGGAACACGTGGATGAATATCTCGAGATCGGGCAAAAGGCCGGCGCCTCCGACGTCCATCTGGCTGTGAATGCGCAGCCCATCTGGCGTTTGCATGGAACATTGGAGCCGATCTGGCCCGACGCACCGCCACTAACCGGCGAGCAAACCGCGGCCCTGGCCGAAAGTTTTGTTCCTGATGTGTATAAAGAGGAGCTTAACACGCGCGGTGATTCCGATTTTGCGTATGCAAACGAGTTCGCCCGCTATCGCACGAGCGTGGTCCGGCAGCGGCTCGGGGTCGAAATTGTCTTCCGCGTGATTAACGCAAACGTGCGAACGATGGACGAACTGGGGTTGCCGGAGCATCTCAAGTTACTCACCCGCTATCAGAACGGCCTAATCCTGGCCACAGGTTCGGTCGGCACCGGTAAGTCGACGACGCTTGCGGCGATGATCGAGCAAATAAATACAGAGCGGCGCGATCACATCATCACCCTGGAGGATCCGATCGAGTACATTATCACGTCGAAAAACTGCCACGTGTCGCAACGCGAGGTCTTCACGCACACCGACTCTTTCGCTAGTGCGCTGCGCGCTTCACTCCGGGAAGATCCTGACGTGATCATGGTTGGCGAGATGCGTGACTTGGAAACGATTTCACTCGCCATCACCGCATCCGAAACCGGGCACCTTGTCTTGGCGACGCTGCACACCAGTAATGCGTCGCGTACGCTCGATCGATTACTCGATGTCTTTCCGTCCGATCAACAGGAACAAATCCGGGTCATGGTGAGCGAATCCTTGCGCGGGGTCATCAGTCACCAGCTTATCCCGAAAAAGGATGGCACAGGCCGCGTGCTTGCACTGGAAATTCTTACTAATACGCCGGCTGTGGCCAACGTTATTCGCGAAGCAAAAACATACATGTTGCCCGGCATTATTCAGACCGGTAAGAAACAAGGGATGCGCCTGATGGACGATACGCTGACCGATCTTTATGACCGCGGCCTGATCAGCGCGGAAGAAACCTACGCGCGCGCTGATCAAAAACAGACGATGCGCCGGCATCTCAAAATCTGACCTTTGACACCTGGCTTTTAGATGGCTTATCTCGATCGATTTCTAAGTGTGATTGTCAAGCACGGCGGATCCGATCTGCACATTGGCGAAGGAGAACCGCCGAAAATGCGAATGCATGGCGATATCATGCCCATCCGCGCGGAACCGGTGAAACGCGAGGAAGCCGTGCAGATGCTGAGCGAAGTTTGTGGTCCGCACAACTGGGAAATTTTCGAGCAACGGGGGGATCTCGATTTCGCTTACGAGATGGACGAGGCGTCTCGCTTTCGCTGTAATTATTTCAAGCAGTCGAACGGTTACGGCGCGGCTTTTCGTCTGATTCCCACCAAGATTGCTACACTCGAGGAGTTGGGGATTCCTGTGGTCGTAAAGGAATTTGCCAACCTGCGCGGCGGCCTTGTCCTTGTTACCGGCCCAACCGGTTCCGGCAAAACGACGACGCAAGCCGCACTCGTTGACTATATCAATCAAAACTTTTCCAAGCACGTCGTGACAATCGAAGAACCGATCGAATTCGTGCACGACAATAAGCGAAGCACGATTACGCAGCGGGAAGTGCCTGGGAATTCGACTTCGTTTGCCGCTGGGCTAAAGGCGGCACTGCGCCAGGACACCGATATTGTGCTGGTGGGGGAAATGCGCGATCTCGAAACAGTCTCCCTCGCGCTCACTGCGGCCGAGACCGGCCTTCTCGTGTTCGGGACGCTGCACACGAACAACGCTCGCAAAACGGTCGACCGTATGGTGGACGTTTTCCCAGCCGACCGGCAATCGCAGGCGCGGGCCATGCTTGCGAACTCACTTCGCGGCGTTGTTGCGCAATTGCTCTTAAAAAGAGTGGACCGGCCTGGCCGAATCGCAGTAAACGAAATTCTGGTGGCGAATGCTGCCGTCGCTGCAATCATTCGCGAAGGCGCCACCCAAAAACTTCAGGACGTGATCGTTTCCGGCAAGGCGCAAGGGATGCAATTTATGGACGACACCATCTGGGCGTTGCTCGAAAAAGGCATAGTTTCTTCACATGAAGCGTTCATGAAAGCGATCGATAAAAATCGGTTCAAACCATTTCTCTCGGCGGAGGAAGAAGCCCTTGGCAATGCCGCCGGCGCAGTTCCGGATGATGAGAAACGGCTGCCCGGTAATTTTGTGAAACCCCTTAGCGCTCGCGCCGTTGCCAGATGAAGTTAAATAGCGACCAGCGGCCGATGTTTAGCGGTACCGGGCGCCAGGGTGGTCAGAGATCAGAAGAACCGCGGTCCCACTGAGCTCACCAGAGCGAAATTTTTCCAGCGCGATATTTGCTTCTTCAAGCGAGAACGTTTCGGTCTTGGTTCGAACTGGGATGCGCGGCGCGATCTCAAGAAATTCTTCGCCGTCGCGCCGAGTCAAATTCGCGACGGAGCAAATCGCACGTTCGCCCCAAAGATCGGCATAGGGAAAAGAAGGGATATCGCTCATGTGAATTCCGCCGCAGACGACACTGCCACCTTTAGCCAGAGCGCGCAGTGCGGCGGGCACAAGTGCTCCGACCGGTGCAAAGATGATTGCGGCATCAAGTTTTTTCGGCGGTATTTCGTCGGAACCACCGGCCCACGCCGTACCTAATTTTCTTGCTGATTCCTGACCGGCTTTGTCGCCCGGTCGAGTGAACGCAAAGATTTCGCGGCCATGATAAATCGCAATCTGTGCGATCAAATGCGCTGCATTGCCAAAGCCGTAAATGCCAAGCCGGCGCGCGTCACCGGTCTTTCGATACGAACGATAGCCAAGCATTCCCGCGCACAAAAGCGGCGCAACATCGACGTCGTTATACTGCTCAGGCAATCGAAAACAAAACCGCGCATCAGCGACCGCGAACTCCGCGTAACCACCGTCGATCGTGTAGCCGGTAAACCTTGCGCGATTGCAAAGATTTTCGCGGTTAGATCGACAATAAACGCAGTCACCGTCAGTCCAGCCGAGCCACGGAATGCCGACTCGGTCGCCGACGGAAAATCCTTTGACACCTCCACCGATCTCTTCGATGCGTCCGGCGATCTGGTGGCCCAAGATCAGTGGCAACTTTGGGTCCGGTAATTCGCCATCGACAACGTGAAGATCGGTCCGGCAAACCGCGCACGTGGCCACGCGCACGAGCAATTGTCCCGCCTCGGGGTTCGGCTTCGGTACATCGCGCTGCACGAGCGGTTGCCTCGGTTTCTCGAGAACCATGGCGCGCATGTCGATCTACAATCTTCCACAGTCAAGCCAACCCTGCCGGCATCGGCTCGCGCACTTCACCTTCGCCGCTTGGGGAGGGCTCACCTTCGTGATGCATGTGCGCGCTGCGCAGAAATGGCACTCTGTCGAGGACATGCTCCTGGAACCATTCGAGCCAGAGATAAATGACCGGCGTCACAAAAAGCGTGATCATTTGTGAGAAAATCAGGCCGCCGACAATGACAAGACCGAGGGGACGGCGCGCCGAGGCGTCGTGACCGAACCCCAGGGCAAGCGGCACAGCGCCCATGAGAGCGGCGAGAGTGGTCATCATGATGGGCCGAAAGCGCTCCAGACTGGCTTCGTGAATTGCCTCTCGCAGACTTAACCCCTCATCGATTCGTTTCAGCGCAAAATCGACCACAAGGATTCCGTTCTTTTTCACGATGCCGAGCAGAAGAAACAAACCAATAACGCTGTAAAGAGACAAGCTTGATCCAAAAGCCCAGAGGGTGAATAAACCGCCCACGACTGCCGGCACGATCGCGGGGAAAAGCACTGTGACCGGATGGACGTAGCTCTCGTAGAGAATTCCCAGAATCACATACATAACGAAAATCGCGGCGATGAGCAGTATCGGCAGCGACTTAAATAATTGGCGAAAAACGAGCGCTTCTCCTTGGAAGGTGGCTTGCACACTCGGGATTTGCTGATGCACTTGCGCGAAGCTGTCTTCGATGAATTTCGTGGCATCACCGATCGCAACGTTCGGCAGAAGGTTGAAGTTAATGGTGACGCTTGTGAATTGATTGAAGTGATTGACCGCTTGCGGGCCAACGATCTGCTTGGTCGATGTTACCGCGCGCAGCGGCACAAGGTTGGCGGCAGTACCAGTAGTGGTCGTGATTGCCGCGCCGCTCGCACTGAAACTGCCACCGGTGTTACTGCGTACATAAAGATTATTGAGATCGGCCGGCTGGGCCCGTTCATTGTCTTTCACCTCGAGAATCACCTGATATTGGTCCTCGGGCTGTTTGATCAAATAGACGTAATTCTGCGAGTAGGCCGTGCGCAACAAACTCTGCACTGCAGAAGTAGAAACGCCATACGTAGCAGCGCGCTCACGATCGATATCGACGGTAAGATTCGGTGTGCTGTTGTAATAATCGGAGCGAACGGAAGCGAAGCCTTTGAAAGTTCGCAGCTTCGCCATCAACTGATCGGCCGCGGCGTAAACTTCATCTGGTACAATGCCGCTGAGCGTATATGCGTATTGCCCCTGCGTCTGACTGGTAGCGCCGACATTGATCTGCAGCACCGGGTTCGGCTGCAAAATGGCAGCGATACCCGGAATGGAGCTGATCGATTTCTGTAATTGCGGGATGCACTGCTCAATTGGCAGTCGTTGACTTCTCGGTTTGAGAAAACAAAAAATGAGGCCTTGCGAGGATGAAGTCCGAGCAGCGAAGCCGGCGAGCGTGAAAAATTGGCCGATGTTTGGATCGTCCTTCAGCTTTTGATTGACCTGTTGCTGATAGGCATGCATCTGCGCGGGCGAAGAACCTTCCTGCGCGATGAAAACACCCCTTATGAAACCGCTGTCGCCCGGCGGCAGCAATGTGAAGGGCAAATGGGTGAAGAAAAACCAGAGCCCGAGAATGCATCCGAGGAGAATCGGAACGGCCAGCCAGGCGCGATCGAGAAATTTGTCCAGGGCCCTGCCATACGCCGCGATCACGCGTTGGATGAAATCACTGGTCCATTTTTCCATGCGTGCGCGCTTATGTCCGGCTTTGCGTTCGCCCAGAATGCGCGCACACATCAGCGGAGTCAGTGTTAACGAAATAAGTCCCGAAGCGAGAATGGCGACGATAATCGTAACCGAAAATTCGCGGAAGATACGACCAAGCAAACCGGGCAAAAACACCAGAGGAATAAAAACCGCAGCCAGCGATAGCGTCATCGACATGATGGTGACGGAAATCTCGCCAGCGCTGTTAAAAGCGGCTTTCAAAATCGATTCACCATGCTCGGCGCGACGCACGACGTTTTCCAGAAACACAATGGCGTCATCGACGAGGAATCCGATTGCCAATGTCAACGCCATCAAGGTCAAATTGTTGATGGAATAATTGAGTGTGTACATGACCGCGACCGTAAGCAGCAAAGACAAGGGAAGCGCGACCGCGGGAATGAGCGTATCGGTGGCGCGCCCAAGGAAGATGTAAATCACGAGCACGACCAGGATGAAGGCGATGATGAGCGTGAATTGCACATCGTGAACGGAATCGACGATGCTCTGAGACCGATCGAATACTGGGACGAGTGTGATCGACCCTGGAAGACTCGCGCGGATCTCGGGAAAGAGCGCCTTGACCGAGTTCGCAACCTCAACCGCGTTTGCGCCCGCCTGGCGCGAGACGGCCAGCACGACGACGGAGCCGGGCGGATTAAAGCCGCGCATCCAAAATGTGCGGGAGAGTCGCTCGTCCTGGACGCTTTGGCGAACCTCGGCCACGTCGCGCAAATAAACGGGCGAGCCATCTTTGTTCCGCGCAACAATAAGATTGCGATATCCGTCCGCCTGATCGATTTGCCCGTTCGGCAGAAGAACAAATGTACGGTGCACCCCATCGAATTGGCCGGCGCCAGAGTAAACTGTCCCCGCTTTGATCGCGCTAGCGAGATCGTCCATGGTCAACCCGCGCGAAGCGAGCCCAGCGGGATCGGCTTTGATTCGAATCGCGCCCTGAACGCCGTATATATTCACCTGTGATACGCCAGGCAAAATCGCGATGCGTTGGGCCACGGCCGTGGACGCATACTTGTAGAGATCGCCATCGGTCAGCGTATCGGAGAGCAGACCGACCAGATAAATCGCTTGATCGTTCGGATTTGTTTTTGTGAACGTCGGCGGGCTGGGCAGATCGAGAGGCAACTTCCCGGTAGCGCGCTGGATCGCAGCCTGCACGTCTGTGGCAGCGTCAATGATACTCTTGCTGAGAACAAACTGGAGCGTGAACGACGTATTCCCCTGCGTGCTTGCGCTCGTGATGATGTCGAGCCCTGGAATTTGCAGGAATTGTTTCTCGAGCGGCGTGGCGATGTTGTTCGCCATAGTCGTCGGGTTCGCACCGGGATATGCGCACGTGACCTGGATAACCGGATAATCAACCGCGGGCAGATCATTGACTGCGAGTTTGCCGTAAGTCGCGATACCAGCGACGATCACCGACAAGGTCAACAGCACAGTCATCACTGGCCGGCGAATGAACGGCCCCGATAGACCTGAGCCACTGACCTGGATTAATTTGGCGTCGGGTGTCGCTTTTGATCGTACATCCGCAGTGGCTGATTTCACAGGCTGCTGTCGATCCTTCGCGGCATGGGGAGGCGATTCCTCTTCATGATTTCCAGCGCCATCGTGTTGATCTGCGTGAGCCATATTTGAAAACAAGTTTACATCGGAGCTTTGGCGGCTACTTGGCCGCCCTCGTGTTCATTGGGTGAGTTATAGGGTTTCGGATCAACCTTCGTCCCGGGCGCGAGCGCAAGCTGTCCTGTAACGACGATGGTCTCGCCGGGTTGAACGCCACTTTGGAGCACGGTCATGTCGCCATCCTGCCGTTGACCGGGCTTGACGGGCCGCAAATCAACCGTGTTGTCCGGTTTCACCACGAAGACAAACGGACCATTCTGACTGATTTGCACAGCCTGTGACGGAACTAGTGTGGCGTTTTTGAATACATCGAGAATGAAACGCACCCGCACAAATTCCGATGGCCAAAGCGCATGGTCGGGATTGGGCGTAACGGCGCGCGCTTTCACTGTGCCCGCGCCTGGCTGAACGGCGGTGTCAATAAAATAGAGATCGCCCAGACGCGGAGGCATGCTGCCATCCGCGGAGCGCGTCTCCACTTTCACATTGGGACCGCCGAGATAACGTCGTACGAGTGCCAGGTCGGTTTCAGAAACAGTAAAGTCGGTGTAAATCGGGTCGAGGCCTTGAATGGTGACGAGCGGCGGAGTCGATGGGCCAACCAAGTTGCCAGCGTCAACATTGCGCAAACCTACGCGTCCGTTTATGGGGGATTTGATGTAGCAATAATCCAGATTCACCTGGGCAGCCTCCGCCGCCGCCTGGGACTTCTGGGCGTTCGCCTGAGCGGTGTCGTAATCCTGCTGCGATATGACCTTCCTCGCGCGCAGGTCCTCTTGCCGCTTCAGCGTCGCCTGGTCTAGTGCAGCCTGTGCTTTCGCCTGGTCGAGAGTGGCTTGATACGGGCGTGGGTCGATTGTGAAAAGCAAATCGCCTTTCTTCGCGTCGGAGCCATCCTGGAAATGGCGCGCGATGATTTGGCCGCTCACCTGCGCCTGCACCTGAACGGTCTCATACGCCGCACAACTGCCGATTTCATCGAGATAAAGAGGCACGTCCTTTGTGATGATTTTCGCGACAAGAACCGGTCGCACGGGCGGCTGGGCCGCTTTGGCCTCGCTGGGCCGGTGTTGAAAAATCCGATACAAAACAAACGCGGCGAGCAGGACGAAGAGAAAATAGGCCCACCAGGGAATACTTTGGTTTAAGACGCGCCTGCGCTTCATTTGGATCTTCTCGTGGCGCCGCGGAGCGCCCTTTTATTTACAGTTGGACGCTCCCCTCTGTTCTGGCCGTTGTGACGCAAACGAACGAAGGACGTAGCAATTCTTCGTGCTTCATCGCTCCCTTCCGCTTTCTCACAAATTCGTGTGAGCACTTTGATGCAAGTTCGCAGTTCCGACGCTGGAATAGCGGCAAGCAATTCGTGTCGAAGTTCGTCTGCCGCGATTTTGATCGGAGCGATAATGCGCTGGGCGCGGCGGCCGAGGCGGACCATGTTGCAACGCCGATCGTGAGGCGAGTTCTGTCGTGTGACCCAACCTTCTCGCTCCAGCCTGTGTAATAGCGTTACAACGCTGGGTTCTTCCACACCCAGCCGCGCTGCAATTTCCGCCTGTGTGAGCGCGTCAGAAGCGACAGACAAATGCAAAAGCGTCCGCCACTTCGCCTGACTTAAACCCATCGGCCTGAGCCGCTCGTCCAGTTTCAGCCGCCAAGCGCGAGCGGTTCCGTGAAGCAACGGACCAAATGTTTCCCAGTCAGACATTCTGCAGCTAATTAGTTAGCATGCTAACCAATTCCGATTTGTCAGTCTGTCAATCTTCCTTTATGGCCTGACCTCGAAGAGAACCATCCCGCGCTTGCGGTAATCCAATATCCGAAGGAGTTGATGCGTCCGCTTCGGCGCCCATTGTTGTGTAGCGGTGGCTTCGTACTCGCTTTCCGTCTTGACGAGAAAATAATGTGTATTCGCCGGCAGCTTCGTCATCTCGGTCGCATAGTTCAATGGCGCTTTCACGTAAAAAAGGACGGGCTGATAATCCGGGTCCACCACGTAGAGTCTCTCGCCAACTGGCATTAGGGCATTAAGCTCCGCGGCAGCCCTTTTTACCTGTTGTTTATTTCTCAAAACGAGCGCGGAGATCGGATAACCTATTCCACCGATTACGAGTCCAAACCCGATAAAGGTTGTCACCACCTTAGCCCACGCTCGTTCGCTCTTCAGC
Source organism: Verrucomicrobiota bacterium (assembly GCA_003218735.1). GTDB lineage: Bacteria > Verrucomicrobiota > Verrucomicrobiia > Chthoniobacterales > UBA10450 > Udaeobacter. The sequence goes on along the minus strand of QHOJ01000050.1, from coordinate 7,094 downwards.
TGCATTCGCTGAGGCCATTGCAATGCGCTGCCGGCATAACTCATAGCCAACAACCATGAGGCTGGAGCTAATGCCGGCATACTGAATCGAGGGAGGGCACCCGGCGCGAGATTGACGGCGAGAAACGGTCCAACAATTCCCCAAGTAAGAGCACGTGCTAGGCGCGACCCTGGTTCGTCTTGGAATTTTGCAAACCGCACGAACGGGAGCAAGATGACCCAAGGCAGGAAATAGACGAGAGCGCGTGGGAGATTTAGGATCCAACTCGAAAAATTGAAACCGGTGGCACTCAACCGGCCGCTGAATTGAGCTGACCACTTATACAGCGCTACTTGCGGAGTCGTGCTCTGAAGGAACGGAATCGCCCAAGCTGCGAAAATGGCGAGCATAATTGCAAGCGCGGCGAAGTGCGCGGGATGAATCAGTAAACGCCAGTTCTTCGTCTGCCAAAGGACGGCGAAAACTATCCCGTAGAAAAATACGAGGTGAAGCGGGCCTTTTGCCAGCAGGGCCAGTCCGAGGAAAATCGATGCTGGCAACCAGACGAGCCACGGAGATTTTTTTTGCGACCAAAAACTTAACCAGAAAATAATCGCGAGACCGGAAAGCGACACGTAGAGCCCTTCGATTTCGATTAATCGGCCTTTTTCTATCATGCCGATATTGGTCAACCAAATAAGCGCGGCGATCGTCGATCCTCGCGGGCCGAGGCTCGCACGCGCGACCGTAACAAATGCGATGGCGACCGCGAGCACGGAAAGCGCTGAGGGCAGGCGTGCTGCCCATTCGTTGCGCACGCCAAGCACTTTGAACGATACCGCCACGAGCCAGTTCACCAGAGGTGGCTTGCGGAAATAGGTAGCGCTTCCCACTCGCGGAACAATGTAATCGCCGGTCTCGAGCATCCGGATCGCCGGCAAAATGCGCCGACCCTCTTCTCCTTTGATCGCCAAAGAGCCAAGTGCTGGAAGATAAATCGCCGCCCAAACCAGCAGGACGATTAACAAACTTCTGCTCCGCGAAATCATTAGACGTTGGATGTTCGATGTTGAGTTTTCAACGTCAACTCAAACCGAACCCCAGCTTGACGGCGCACCTGATAAGGTTAATTTGTTTTTCTAGTCCGCGCGCTGATCGGAGTGGGAACTGGTGTCCCACTCTTTTTAGTCTGCGGGCTACATGTTTTTATGAACGCAGAATTTATTGCCATGCTCGACTACCTTGAGCGGGAGCGCGGAATTAAACGCGAAATCCTCCTCGAAGCGGTCTCGAACGCGTTGCTCTCGGCCTCTAAAAAGAGCGTTGGCGCGTCGCGCGATTTGCACATCGATATTAATCCTAAGACGGGCGAAATCCGCGCGCTCGCGAATTTGCTTGTGGCCGATTATGTCAGCAATCCACAGGACGAGATCGAGCTTTCGAGAGCGCGCAAAATCAAGCCGGACGCGAACATCGGTGACACTGTCGAGGTGGAAGTGACGCCGCGAAATTTTGGCCGGATTGCCGCGCAGACCGCCAAACAAGCGATGATGCAGCGAATTCGCCAGGTCGAAAAGGAAATGATTTACGAGGAGTTTAAAGATCGTGCCGGCGAAATCGTCAGCGGCACCGTGCGGCGTTTCGATCGTTCGGACGTGATTCTCGATCTTGGGAAATTTGAAGCGATCATGCCTCAGCGCGAACGGGTAGTCGTCGAAGATTACAATGTCGGCGACCGGCTCCGCGCCTATGTGGTCGCAGTAGAAAACGGCATCCGCGGTCCCGAGATCATTGTTTCGCGCAGCCATCCGAATTTCGTGCGCCGGCTTTTTGAACTGGAAGTTAGCGAAATCGCCGATGGCACAGTTGAAATTCGCGGCATCGCGCGAGAAGCCGGTTATCGGACGAAAATCGCGGTCTGGAGCGCGAATGAGAAGGTGGACCCGGTGGGTGCCTGTGTCGGAATGCGGGGTTCACGCGTCAAAAATATTGTTCGCGAATTGAATAACGAAAAAGTCGATATCATCCGCTGGAGTTCCGACCCAAAAGAATTTGTGCTCGAAGCGCTTAAACCTGCCAAAGTAAAGAACCTTGTCTTCGATACCGAGAAAAAGAGCGTGCAGATTTCAGTGGATGAAGATCAACTTTCGCTCGCGATCGGAAAAAAAGGGCAAAATGCGCGCTTAACTTCGCGGCTCACGGGCTGGGAAATCAACATCGGCAAGGATATTTCAGCCACAACCGCAGTCGAACAAAAAGTGGCGCAGGCGGCGCAGACGCTTGCGGGTGCGCTGCCAATTACCGAAGAGCAGGCGCTGACGCTTGTGAAATCAGGCTTTACCAATTTGGAAGGATTGCGCGACGCGGATATGCAGGATTTTGTTGACATACTCGCGGTGGACGAGACGAAAGCGCGTGAGATTCACGAGGCGGTCCATCAAGAAGGGGTCGCGCAGTAATATGGCTCTGGTTTAACCGCTCGAGCCATGAGCGAAATTTTAGAGGAACAACAATGGCAACGAAGACGAGCAGCAAGGCCGCCACACGCAAACCAGCCGCGCGTAGAACTACTGCTGCCCATAAGCCAGCTGCGCCGAAGGCCAGGATTTCGAAGAAAAAACCAGAGGCTGACGCCGAGTCGACGCATATAGCTGCGCCGGCGAAAGCGCGCACTCAGCTAGCACTCGCAAAAACCGCGCCGTCACCGCGACATGAAGTGGAGAGCTTGTCGCTGATCGACAAGGAAAAGCCCCGTAAAGCGGCGGACGAAGGCAACCTAAAACCGAAGCGCGAGGTTCTGCCTCCGATTTCGCGAATTCGAGCATCGTTGGAAAAACCGGTTGCTGGAGAAAAGGCCGCTACGCCACCAAAGCCACAAGAGGCGCCAGCGCCCTCGACCAAACCGCCGAGTATCCCTACCGATATTACAACCGCCCCAGCGGCGGCACTAACATCCTCAGTTGAGACGGAAGCCGAGGTGCAAAAAGTCATCCACATCAAGCCGCCAATCGTCGTCAAGCAATTGGCAATCGAGCTGGGATTAAAACCGCATCAGCTCATCGCAGAGCTGATGACATTCAACATCTTCGCGAATATCAACCAAACCATCGAGCCGGATATCGCGTCGAAAATTGCCGAGAACCACGGATTCGTTCTGGAAAAAGAACGTCGTGAGAAAGGCGGCGGCGTTCACAAGCTCGAACAGGTTATTGTGGCGCCCCCTCCGCCCGTTATTGAAAAGGAAGAAGAACTCAAGCCGCGCGCTCCCATCATTACGTTCATGGGGCATGTCGATCATGGCAAAACCTCGCTTATGGATGCGATTCGTAAGACGCGGGTCGCAGCGGGTGAAGCTGGCGGAATCACGCAGCACATCGGCGCTTACAGTGTTGAGCACAATGGAGCAAAGATCACGTTTATCGATACACCGGGTCATGCGGCTTTCACCGCGATGCGTGCGCGCGGCGCTAACGTGACCGACATCGTCGTGTTGGTCATTGCAGCGGACGACGGCATCATGCCGCAAACTATCGAAGCGATTAATCACGCCAAGGCTGCGCCCCATGTGAAAATCATGGTGGCGATCAACAAAATTGATCTGCCCTCAGCCAACATCGACAAGGTCAAGAAACAATTGCAAGAACGCGAGCTCGCGCCAGAGGACTGGGGTGGCGAGACGATTGTCTGCCCTGTGTCTGCTACAAAAGGCACAGGCATCGATCACCTCCTCGAAATGATGACTCTGCAGGCAGAAGTGATGGAACTGAAAGCATCGCCCACCGCTACGCCACGCGGCACCGTGATTGAAGCGCAAGTCGAAGCAGGACGCGGCCCCACGGCCACTGTTATCGTGCAAATGGGGATGTTAAAAATCGGTGATCCTTTTATTTGCGGGAATTACAGCGGCAAAGTGAAATCGCTGCTGGACGATCGGGCCAACCCGATCAAGAAAGCTGGTCCATCCACGCCAGTGAAAGTGCTCGGTTTCACGGGGCTGCCGAACGCGGGAGACGAACTTCTCGTAATGGATGCAGAACGTTCCGCGAAAGTGTTAAGTGAAGAACGTTTGCTGGCAAAACGCACGGATAAATTAACCGTGCCACAGCGCGCCACGCTCGAGAGTCTGCTGGAAGCCGCCGATGGGAAAAAAGTTTTACGGATTGTCCTGAAATGCGATGCTCAGGGTTCGCTCGAAGCGCTGGTTGGTGCGCTGGAACAGATCGAAAGCAAAAAGATTGACTTGGAAATCATCCACTCAGCGGTCGGGCCGATTTCGGAATCGGATATTCTGTTGGCAAGTGCTTCAAACGCCGTCGTGGTTGGCTTCAATGTGAAGGTTGAGAACATGGCCGTTTCCGCCGCGAAACGGGAGGGTGTCCAGGTCAAGCTTTACAGCATCATTTACGAACTGCTCGATCAAATCAAAGAGGCGATGGCGGGCTTGCTGGAGCCGGAACATCGAGAAACTGTCATAGGGCATGCAGAAGTTAAACAGGTGTTCGAACTGAGCAGAGGCATCGTCGCCGGCTGTCTCGTGACCGATGGTCGCATAGCTCGGGCCGCGCGTGCCCGTGTCCTTCGCAAACGGCAACCAGTGTACGACGGCGGGATTTCAACGCTGCGCCGCTTCCAGGATGACGTGAAAGAAGTGCGTTCCGGTCTTGAATGCGGTATTAAGCTCGGCGACTTCAGTGAATATCAAGTGGGTGACATCATTGAGTGCTATCAACTTGAAGCGATCGCCCAAAAGCTGTGATGCCGTAGCAACGACGCTCTGTCGCCGTCGCCGTGCAATAAACAGCGCTCCGACATAGCAGCGGGGTGGCTACATTCAAAAATGAAACACCGAATGTTACGGGTGAACGAGCTCTTAAAACGCGAGCTGAGCGGGATCATCGCGCGCGAGATTACATTCGAGGGTGCTCTCGTCACTATCAATCAAGTCGACGTTACCGCTGATTTAAAAAATGCACACGTCTTTGTCAGTGTCCTCGGATCGGAAACGGGCGCGAGCGTGATTAATAAACTCGAATCGCAGCGATCCACATTGCAAGCTGAGCTGGCTCGTCATGTCACTATGAAATACACGCCGCATCTGACTTTTCATCTCGACGATTCCATTAAACGCGGAGCTCGCGTCATCGAGATTCTGCAAGAGATCGAGATGCCTCGCAGCAATCCCGAGTGAGCGCGGTTCGATCCAAATTCGACGAAATCGGCCGGGTCCTGCGGGAGCATAGCCGGTTCGCGATTCTGAGCCATGTTCGCCCCGATGGCGACGCGCTGGGCTGTCAGATCGCCCTGGCACTTTCGCTTCAGCAGCTCGGCAAGGAGGTTCGCGTCTGGAATGAGGACGGCATGCTTGAAAAATATTCATTCTTGCCGCGTGCGGAGTTGCTCAACAAACCACCCGCCGCTCCGGAAGATGTCGATGTTGCAATTGCGCTCGACACAGCAATTCAAAATCGGCTCGGAACAGCATTTGCAGCTGTTCGATCAGCCAAAATGTGGATAAACATCGACCACCACTTGAGCAACCCAGGTTACGGCGATCTTGTTTATGTCGATCCAACCGCGCCGGCCACTGGACAGATTATTTTCGACCTGATCAAAAATCAGGGCTTCCCATTCAATCGCGAGATTGCCGAAAACCTTTTCGCTGCGATCTCGACCGATACCGGATCATTTCAATATCCAAAAACCAGCGCGCGCACATTTGAAATCGGGGCGCAGCTGGTCTGCACCGGCATTAACGTTGGTCGCTTGAACCAACAACTTTACGAAAATTATCCACGACGCCGGATAGAACTGCTGCGAGAACTGCTGCGCACCATGCGTTTTGCATCCGAAGATCGCGTGGCAAGTTTCAGCCTGAACTTGAAAACCGCGGCAGCGCTGCAGGTTCTACCAGAAGACAATGAAGGTTTAATAGATCACCTCCGTGCGATTCGTGGCGTTATCGTTGCCGTGTTTTTCGAAGAAATGTCTGATGGCAAGGTGCGCGTCAGTATGCGTTCGAAAACTGATGACATTGATGTCTGTGTGATCTGTCAGAAGTTTGGTGGCGGCGGACATACTCTCGCAGCGGGGGCGCGCGTGCGCGGAACACTCGCCGAAGTCGAACAGAGAGTTCTGGAGGAAATTTGTGACGTCGTTAAGTCCCAGTCTTGACGGTGTCCTGCTCGTGGACAAAGCGGAAGGGATGACTTCGCATGATGTCGTGGCGCTCGTGCGGCGAAAGATCGAGATTAAGAAGGTAGGCCACTGCGGGACACTCGACCCGATCGCAACCGGCTTGCTCCTTTTGACGATCGGGCGCGGAACAAAAGTCCAGGATTTACTCATGAGCGAAGACAAGGAATATGCCGGCACGCTCACCCTTGGCATCACGACGAGCACGCAAGATCGACAAGGTGAAATCGTCAACCAGCGTGAAGTGCTGCCGCTCGATGAAAGCGCGATCCGCGCAGCGTTTGAAAAATTTCGGGGCGATTTCTATCAACTGCCGCCGATGGTTTCAGCGAAAAAGTACGGAGGTGTTCCCCTTTATAAACTGGCCCGACAAGGGCAGGTGGTTGAGCGGGAACCGCGGCTCGTCCACGTGTATCGTTACGCTATCAATCGGATCGCGCTTCCGGAAATCGACTTCAGCATCCTTTGCAGCAAGGGTTTTTATGTGCGCACATATGTCCATGATATCGGCGAGGAACTCGGTTGCGGCGCTCATCTAAAATCTCTCCGGCGCTTGAAGTCCGGGCGTTTTGATGTCGATCAAGCAATTAGCGTCTCGCGGATCAAAACCGTTTCGCGTGAGCATATCCTGAGCCGTATTCTGAGTCTGCCGGAGGTATCGCGCATGCGCGGAGCCTGACGGAAAATGACGAAGGAAATCCAAATGACAAAACCCAAATGACTCTGTGGAAATTGCACTTTAGCGCTTCGTGCGCCGTCATTCTTTCGTCATCCGTCATTTGTCATTTGTCATACTATTGGTGAAAACGCTCCATTCCATTTCCGAACTCGCGCAGTTGCATGGGCCGCTCTTTCTTGCCATCGGAGTTTTCGACGGCGTCCATCTTGGTCATCAAGCCGTGATTTCCGCTGCCACGAGTCAT
>QHOJ01000205.1 GCA_003218735.1 Verrucomicrobiota bacterium | reverse complement strand
ATGGCACGCTCCATCCGAGTTTCGCCAGGACAATCAGAGTCACCAGCGAGAGCCAGAACAAGCCGTAGGAAACAAACGCGGTAGTGGCGAACGTGTTGCCTTTCTTCCATTCCATGGCTCCGGCGATAATTTGCGCGGCGCCGCCATAACAAATGCCCATGGCCAGAACCATGCTATTGAGCTCGTAAAAGCCGGCGTTGTGCAGGTTGAGTAACACGGTCGTCATGCCAAAGCCGAGCAGCCCAAGCGGAGCCGGATTCGCCGTCGTATCCTTGATTTGAGTAACGGATTCGTTCATCGCGCAATCAGTCTGTCGAAAGCAAGATGGACAACGCAATAACAATATCGGCTGTAGCCACGCGCCTGTGGCGCGTCTAAGGCTGGACGTCGCATAGCGACGTGGTTACAACAGCGAGCGTGCTCAATTACATCTGGCTCGCGCTCGTTTTACTCGCGATCGCAATCGGCGGCTGGAATGATCGCTTGAAAGATGTGACCGCAGGCGCCTTCGATGGTGCGAAGACGGCGGTCACGATCGCGTTGGCTCTGATCGGGATCATGGCGCTCTGGCTCGGCGTGATGCGCCTGGCCGAGCGCGCGGGGCTCGTGCAGCGAATCGCGCGCGGGCTGCGTCCGATCATGAGAAGGCTTTTCCCGGACGTTCCACCGGATCATCCCGCGATTGGATCAATGGTCATGAACATGTCGGCGAACATGCTCGGCCTTGGAAATGCCGCGACGCCGCTCGGATTACGGGCGATGCGCGATCTGGAAACGCTCAACCCGCGAGCGGGCGTCGCAACGAACGCAATGTGCACATTCCTCGCGATCAACACGAGCTCTGTGCAATTAATTCCTGCCACGGCGATTGCGATTCTTGCCGCATCGGGATCGACCCGGCCCACCGCAATTGTCGGCACCGCGCTTCTTGCGACGCTTTGCGCAGCGAGCGTGGCAATCATCTCTGTGAAACTGTTGGAAAAATTGCCGATGTTTCAGCTGGGACGTGAAACGCCTGCGATCGCCGATGATTCGCCCTACCGTTCAACGTCAAAATCGAAAGATTTGCCAGAGGAAGTGGCAATCGTGGAACAGCCGCCTGGATCATCGACTCTTGGTTTGATCGCGCTAATCGTCCTTACTCTTTTCTTCGTCGTGCTTTTCGTCCGGATGGTGGCGCCAACTCTGTTCGGTGTGCCAATGGCGCCTGACGCGGCGACACAGAACATTTTTGTCCGCAGCGTGAATGCCTTATCGATCCTCGCGATCCCATTCCTTCTAAGTTTTTTTCCGCTCTACGCCGCGGCGCGCGGAGTGAAAGTTTATGACGAGTTTGTCGAGGGCGCGAAAGAAGGTTTTGGAGTAATTCTGAAGATCATTCCGTTTCTCGTCACGATGCTGGTGGCGATCGGAATGTTTAAAGGCGCCGGTGGGATCGATCTGCTGAGTCGTGTACTTTCACCAGTATTGGCTCCGCTGCATTTTCCAACCGATCTTCTCCCGCTCGCGTTAATGCGCCCGCTGAGCGGAAGCGCAACGCTCGCGCTGTTGACCGACATTGTTCATCGGCTCGGGCCTGACAATATCGTCAGCCTGACGGCAGCGACCATTTATGGGAGCACCGAGACCACGTTTTATGTGGCGGCGGTTTATTTCGGTGCCGTAGGAATCAAACAAACCCGGCACGCGATCCCGGCGGGTTTGCTTGCCGATCTGACCGGCGTGGTCGCATCAGTAGTTATCTGCCGGGCGGTGCTGTGAACAGGGTTAAAAAGTTAAAAGGGTTGCAACGTTACATTGGGGCAGTCTCAATAAGCGAGCTTGTAACGATGTAACCTTTCTAACGATTTAACTTGTCGGCGCACTAGCGCCGAATTTATCGTGCGACTTTTCCAAAATGATCCAGCGAGACTATCTGATAATTGGCGGCGGGATTGGCGGAGCCAGCGTCTGCCAGGGAATTCGGCGCTACGATAAACGCGGGAGCGTCACACTCGTCAGCGCGGAGAACTTTCCTCCTTACAAGCGCTGGATTCTCTCGAAGAGTTTCCTGCGTGAAAAGGATCCTCAGCTGAAAAAATTACAGGAACCGGACGAACACTGGTATCAAGCAAACAAAATCGAGACGCGATTCGGTACGGTTGCAACCCAATTCAACATCGACCGCCGTCTGGCCGTGCTCGCGAACGGCGAAAGCATTGAATTCAACAAAGCCTGCCTGGCGATGGGCAGTCGCCCAGTGCGGCCACCTGTGGCGGGCGTCGGCCTCGGAAACGTCATTTACCTGCGGACAATTCGTGACGCGCTGGCCTTGCGCGAGATGGCGAACCTGGAGAAAACCGTCATCGTCGTCGGCGGCGGACTGCTCGCGTGCGAGGCGGCAGCGAGTTTGCGGATGATGAAACTGAAAGTCAGCCTCATGCATCGCGATTCTTATTTATTGAACCGATATATCGATTCCGAAACGGGCGGATGGCTTACGGAATATTTCACAAAACACGGTGTGACGATGCTGATGGGCGAAAGTCTCAATGGTTTTGAAGGGAAAACCGTCCTTCGCAATATCCAGACAAAAAGCGGCAACCGGGTCGCCGCGGGCCTCGCCGTCGTCGCCTGCGGCGCGGAGCCGAATCTCGAGTTGGTTCGTAACACGCCGCTGGCCGGACCGCATGGATCGCCGGTCACAGAATACCTCGAGACAGAAGAAAAGGGAATCTACGCAATCGGCGATCTGGCATTTTATCCAGATAGGGTGATGGGCGGTGTGCGGCGCCAGACACATTGGGACAACGCCCGCGACCAAGGCGTGATCGCAGGCGCGAACATGACTGGCAAAAAACGAATTCGCTACGAGCAGATTCCCTACTTTTGGACCGAGATGTTCGACTTGCACATGGATTGTGTCGGCGACTAAGGCGAGAACATGACCGGCAAAAAACGAATTCGCTACGAGCAGATCTCCTACTTTTGGACGGAGATGTTCGACTTGCACATCGATTGTGTCGGCGACTTTAGCGTGCTGCCGACGCGGATCGATCTACACGGGACTCACGCGAAGAAGAAATTCGTTGCACGGTATTATCAGGGAGAAAAGCTCCGCGCGATTCTACTTTGCCAGCAAACGCCGCGCGACGTAGAAGCCGCCAGGAAAGAATTGCGGCACGCTCTCGGCAGGTGAGCGGCGCCGCTTGGACCAGCGGAGCGTTGGCACAGGCAACATACCCGCGTTAGAATTGTTCGAATGGGACTCACGAACCCGATCTGATCAGTCAATGTCGACTGGGATTTCGAGTGTGGAATTGCTGACGTGGACGAGCTTCCAATCCCAGGGTCTGGCAGAGAGACGGCGCCACTCGAGTTCGAACGGGGTTACCAGCGAATTAACGCGCTCTTTTAGGAGTGCCATCCCCTCGCCTTCATCGCCATCCATCAGGACTTTTCCGCTCCAAATGGCGCGCCGGTTCTCGATTCGCACGCTTGGATTGGATGCATTGATTCGAACGCCGCGCACATAACGAAAGCCACTGCGCATGCGTTCGAGAACGCGCGCGCGATCATTGCCCCACTGATCGTGATAATCGCTGCCAACAAAATTGGCGGCGGCAGCCCAGTTTTTGTGTTCGATCGTGTGGAGAAAATTTTCAGTGTGACGCCTCACCTGCCGTTCAGGCCGCCAAAGCCAGATCAAAAACAGCCCCACCAAAACTGCAACGATTACGCCCCCATAAAATCCTCCGCGAAACGAAATGGGCACAGTCGCAATTTTGACCCTTGGAGCTTGCGTTTGTTTCAGTGAGCCGGATATGCTGGAGGCGAATACACGTTAAAAGTCACCGCCGGCTTCGCTGCGCGATTGACGAACCGATGTTTCACGCCAGCTGGAATAATAATTACGTCGCCTTTCTTTAAATTGGGATGTTGATCGCCAACTTCCCCGGTTAATTCGCCATCTAACATCAACAGAACCTGGTCACTTTTCTCGTGCGCCTCGGCTTTGTTACCGGTCGCGTCGCCGGACGCTAGCGTCATCATCGCGGTCTGACTCCGCTCGCCGGTTTGTAAAACTTCAAACCATGCGTTCGCCTTATCGATATTGGTTACGTTCATGAAAAATACTCTAACCACGGATTACGCAGATCTCGCAGATTGATTTCCTGTCCTCCGTCCTTCTCGCGTGACAAATCGCGCCCGCTACGATTTCTTTGAGGATGGCTCGACAGGTTCCGGCACCGAATGGTCGCGTTCCCAGCCTTCATTTTCCAGCTTGATGTGCTCGATGGCGACGGCATTCGCATTGGCGTCGAGATCGGGAAGTATTTGATATTCCGAAACCCAGCAGCGGTAAATGTTGTAGGCGAGAACGAGTTGTCCAGCCTCATTGTAGAGCTCCAGAATGATGTCTTTCCGGAAATCTTTCAGCGAAACTTCTGCGCCTGGGCCGGCACCAAACTTCCAGACTTTATTGGCCCAGTTCTCGAATTCCGGATCGTGGGTAACGCCGCGCTCAAGCGTGATCGGTTCATATTCGGTGCGGCCCGGAGATTTGCGACTGCTGCTGGGATCACCTCCTTCGCGATGTTGAATGACTTCGGTCGTGCGGCGCAGTCCGCTTATTTTACTTATCCCGGCAACGTAACGGCCATCCCACTTAATGCGGAACTTAAAGTTTTTGTACGGGTCAAAACGCTTTGGATTGACGGAAAATTCAGCCATGATCCGGAAATCTGTTTCAGCAACGAAATGCTGAACGTCAGAGATACCTGATATAAAAACGCGCCCATTCTGTCAACTCCCATCGACTTTGCGATCCGGCACTGACCTCACGCAAAGCTGCGTTTTTCTTCGTTTCAGTCTTCGCGGTTCTAGGTCG
>QHOJ01000204.1 GCA_003218735.1 Verrucomicrobiota bacterium | reverse complement strand
TTTTCGGCCCAAAAGGTGAAACGTCTGGTTTTCTAAAAGTAATCATGGTCGTTATCTTTTTTATGGTCGGATGGCTCGAAGTCGTCTCGATTCTATTCCGGCCGATCTCGCTGAGCTTTCGGCTTTTCGGCAACGTCTACGCCGGCGAGAGCATTTTGGAAGCGATGTCGAACATGGTGCCGATGCTTTCCTGGCTAATTCCGATTCCGTTTTACTTTATGGAGGTACTAGTGGGAATCGTGCAGGCGCTCGTTTTTATGTTGTTGACTGCTGTCTTTACACTTTTGATTGCGCAACATCAACCAGGGCACGAACCACAACACTAACAATTTCGGCGACCGGTCGGAGGAAAAACGGCGAAAATCGCCAAAGCTAAAACCAAACAAGAAACTATGATATTACCATTACTGGCAGAAATGAGCGGAAGCATTCACGTGGGACTTGCAGCCATGGGCGCGGGGATCGGAGTCGGCCTTACTGGCCTGGGGGCGGCCGCGGCGGTCGGACGCAATCCCGGCGCCGCGACCCCAATTCTGGTGCAGGCGATTCTGGCGATCGCTTTTACCGAAGCGATCGTCTTCTACGCGCTGTACCTTCTTCCTCACTAAGCCTTCCCGCGCTGGTAGTTGCCACGCGCCTGGTTTGCATATGAATCTGATGATTGCAGCTACAACTGGAGGTTTCACCGAAATGTTACGCGATACCGCTGATACGTTTGGTTGGAATCCGTGGCTCTTTTTCTCGCAAGTGATTAGCTTCGCGATTGTCGCCTTTCTTTTGACCCGGTTCGCCTACAAGCCAATCCTCGCTGTGTTGGAGGAGCGCCGGCGGCGTATTGAGGAAGGTCTTCTCAACGCGGAAAAGATCAAAAAGCAACTTGCAGAAGCCGAACAGCGACACGCGGACATCGTGGCCAAGGCGAACGCCGAAGCGCAGAAAATGATCGACGAGGCTCGCGAAAGCAGTGCGCATCTGGCCGAGCGAAAACAACAGGAAGCGATTGCGGCCGCAGAACAAATTATTGCCAAGGCGCGCGAAGCGAGTGCGATCGAACATGATCGCACGATGGAATCTTTGAAGCGCGAGCTCGGGCGATTGGTGGTCGATACAACCGCAAAGGTCACAGGGAAGGTCCTTACTTCAGAGGACCAATATCGCTTACAGGAAGAAACAGCCCGTCAACTCGCCTGATGAAGATCAACAAGGAAATTCGCCGGCTCTCCCGCGAAATGCTTCGGGCAAGTTTCACTGACGGTCAACTTGACCCTGGCCGGATTGCATCGCTCGTGGACTCGCTCATCGCGAGAAAGCCGCGCAACAGTGTTGAGATATTACAAAATTACCGGCGCTTGCTTCGACTCGAACTGGAAAAACGCCGCGCCCGAGTCGAGACGGCGTGCGGCGTGGACCCGGAAACCAGTTCGAAGCTCATCGCGAATCTGAAGCAAAAATACGGCAATGACTTAACGACTGAGTTCGTCGTCAATCCTGAGCTTCTTGGTGGGATGCGTATTCGCGTCGGCAGCGACGTTTGGGATGGGACTGTGCGCAACCGGCTCGAACGCCTACAGCAACAACTTTAATCAACCAAAATCATGAGCGGCATACTTGAAGAGATCGAAACGAAAATTCAGGGAATAAAAACATCGACCACGAAAAGCAACGTCGGCGTCGTGCGGGAAACGGGTGACGGAGTCGCGCGCATTGAAGGCCTTAGCGACGTCATGCTCAACGAGATGATCGAGTTTCCCAATGGAATATTTGGTCTTGCGTTAAACCTCGAAGAGACTGAGGTGGGGGCGATTTTACTGGGTGAAACCACAAAAGTCGCGGAAGGCGACGAAGTAAAGACCACGGGCAAACTGTTACAGGTTCCCGTCGGTAAAGCGTTGCTTGGACGCGTCGTTAATACCATAGGCCAACCGTTGGATGGAAAAGGGGAAATCAAGACAGACTCGTTTTATCCACTTGAAAAGATCGCGCCGGGTGTCATCAAACGCCGCAGTGTCAGCCAACCGGTTCAAACCGGTATCATGGCGATTGACGCCATGATTCCGATCGGTCGCGGACAGCGCGAACTGATAATTGGTGACCGCGCAACTGGGAAAACCACTATTGCAATCGACACAATCATCAGCCAGGCGCGGCTCAATAAAGCCGGTGAAAAGGGAGAGGTCACGGATTATCGCCCGCTTTACTGTATTTACGTCGCGGTGGGCCAGAAGAATTCCAACGTGGCGCGGACGCTCGCCGTTCTCGAAAAAGAAGGCGCCATGCCGTACACGACGATTATCTCCGCGCCTGCGTCCGACACGGCCACCAATCAATATCTGGCGCCATTCGCGGGTGCCGCGATGGGGGAGTGGTTCATGGATAACGGCATGGACGCGCTCATTATTTACGATGATTTGTCGAAACACGCCGTCGCATATCGCCAGGTTTCGCTCGTCTTAAGGCGGCCTTCTGGACGCGAAGCGTACCCGGGCGATGTATTTTATTTGCATTCGCGGTTGCTTGAGCGAAGTGCTCGCGTCGCAGAAGAGTTTGGCGGCGGTTCCCTCACGGCGCTGCCGATTATCGAGACACAAGCGGGGGACGTTTCCGCCTACATTCCAACAAACGTTATTTCCATTACAGACGGGCAAATTTATCTCGAAACGGATCTTTTCTACCAAGGCGTGCGACCCGCAATCTCAGTGGGTCTTTCGGTCAGCCGGGTCGGTTCCGCCGCGCAGATCAAGGCTATTAAGCAGGTCGCAGGCAAAGTGAAGCTTGACCTTGCACAGTTTCGCGAGCTTGCCGCCTTTGCGCAGTTTGGTTCCGATCTCGACGCGGCAACCAAAGCACGACTCGATCGGGGGCAACGCATTGTCGAGCTTTTTAAGCAAAAACAGTACAACCCAATTCCGGTCGAAGAACAGGTCGCCGTCATGTGGGCGATGCAAAATGGATACATCGATCCAGTTCCAGTCGACCGCGTGAAGGAGTTTCAAATCAAGCTCCAGGATTATCTGGAAACGCGCAAAGAAAGTTTGCTGCGCGCTATTCGCGAGAAAAAACAACTCGACCAAGACATCGAATCGCAACTAAGAGCCGC
This sequence comes from Verrucomicrobiota bacterium, assembly GCA_003218735.1. Taxonomy (GTDB): domain Bacteria; phylum Verrucomicrobiota; class Verrucomicrobiia; order Chthoniobacterales; family UBA10450; genus Udaeobacter. The sequence continues at coordinate 2,877 of QHOJ01000204.1, read as the reverse complement.
GCTCGATGAATTCAAATCAACCTGGCGATGATCTGCCTACGCGCGCTTGACTTAGCCGTGCCTTCCACGCGCACAATCGACAATATCGAAAACGCGATTCACCCGATCCGCGGCCAGCGGGTTATGCTTGATTCGGATTTTGCGGCCATCTATCAAGTTACGACGAAACGACTGAATGAGCAGCTAAGACGGAACCATGATCGATTTCCCAATGACTTCGCCTTTCAGCTTACGGCTGAAGAGTTTAGAAACTTGAAGTCGCAATTCGCGACTTCAAGTTCGAGGTCACAATTTGTGACCTCAGACTCGCATGGAGGAAAAAGGAAGTTGCCCTGGGCTGTTACAGAGCATGGCGCACTCATGTTGACGAGTGTGCTCAACAGCAATATCGCAGTTCAGGCGAGCGTTCGCGTTGTGCGCGCGTTCGTTAAACTGCGTCAGATGGTTGCATCAAATGCTCAACTCGCCGCCAGGCTTCATGAACCCGAACGCCGGCTCGATTCGCACGATGAGGCGATTGTCGATCTTTTTGCGACGTTGAAGCGTCTGCTCGAGCCGATTGAGCCGCAGAAGAAGCGCGAGATCGGATTCCACGTTCGGGAGCGATCGTCCCGCTATAAGGTTAAGAAAAGACTTTAGAACGCCATGGCGAATACCCAGGACATCCGGCGTCGGATCAAATCGATTCGCAACACCGCGCAAATTACAAAGGCAATGCAGATGGTGGCTGCATCTAAGATGCGCAAAGCCCAGCAGCACGCTCTCGCCGGTCGGCCGTATGCCGCGCTAATGAACAAGGTTCTGGTCTCGCTGCAAAGACGCACCGATCCCAGGCTGCATCCGCTTCTCAACATTCGCCCGCTTAAAAAAGAGCTGGTTTTGATCATTAGCACGGACAAGGGATTGGCCGGTGCGTTGAACACGAACCTGTTCCGCGAGGCAGCTACTTTCGAGTCGGCGAAGACCGTGTATGCGGTCACTGGAAAAAAAGCGCGGCAGTTTATTGCGCGCACGAAACGCGAGTTGTTGGCCGATTTCGAGCTAAAGGATGCGCCGGCATTCGTCGAAACCAAGCCGCTTGCAAAATTTTGCACGGAAAAATTTCTCGGTCGGGAAGTGGATAAGGTAACGGTTCTGTACACGCAATTCATTAATACGATAAATCAGCGCCCGGTTGCTCGTACGCTATTACCGATCAGCAGTTTTGATCTTCCGCAGAAGCACGAAGAATCGGAAGCAAACCAAGCTGCCGATCCAATGGTAGGCTACGTCTTCGAGCCAAATGCCGAGACGGTCCTCGACGTGATGTTGCCCTATTATCTTCAGTATCAGGTTTTCCAAATGATCCTCGACGCGCGCGCTTCCGAGCACAGCGCGCGCATGGTGGCGATGAAAAATGCCACGGACAACGCAAAAGAATTTATTAAGGATCTTACTCTCGAGTACAACAAAATGCGTCAGGCCAGCATCACCACCGAGCTGCTCGAGATCGCTACCGCGCAAATGGCGCTCGGCTCGTAGTCAATTTTATGAATACAGGAAACATTGCCCAAGTCATCGGTCCCGTTGTGGACGTAGAATTTCCGAAAGGAAAAAAATTGCCAGGCATCTACAACGCGCTCGAAATCGAGTACGAAGTCAATGGCAACCCAACCAAGCTCACCCTCGAAGTGCAACAGCACCTGGGAGAAAACTGGGTGCGCTCTATCGCCATGTCATCGACCGAAGGTCTGAAACGCGGGATGAACGTGACCGATACCGGTGGACCGATAACCGTTCCGGTAGGCGAGGGGGTGCTTGGCCGCTTGTTTAACGTCACTGGTGACCCGGTCGATAATCGTGGTCCTGTGAAATTCGAAAAGCGTTATCCGATCCATCGTAAAGCACCCGATCTTACGGAGCAGGACACGAAAGTACAAATTCTCGAAACCGGCATAAAAGTAATCGACCTCATCTGCCCGTTTTCAAAAGGCGGAAAAGTAGGCGCGTTTGGGGGCGCTGGCGTTGGCAAAACGGTTATCATCATGGAGCTCATCAACGACATCGCCAAAGGTCATGGCGGTGTCTCGGTGTTTGCCGGCGTCGGTGAACGCAGCCGCGAAGGCAATGATCTTTATAACGAGATGAGTGAAGCCGGCGTGATCGATCAAAAGGATTTGTCAAAGTCGAAAGTAGGAATGGTCTTCGGCCAGATGAACGAGCCGCCTGGCGCGCGCTTGCGCGTCGGACTGTCCGCGCTGGCCATGACGGAATTTTTCCGGGACGAACGCAACCAGGACGTGCTTCTTTTTATCGACAACATCTTTCGTTTCTCGCAAGCAGGTTCGGAAGTCTCCGCGCTGCTTGGTCGCACGCCTTCCGCAGTCGGCTATCAGCCAACGCTTTCGGCTGAGATGGGCGACTTGCAGGAACGAATTACATCAACCAACAAAGGATCGATTACTTCGTTCCAAGCGGTCTATGTTCCAGCGGATGATTTAACCGATCCCGCGCCGGCAAACACTTTTGCACATCTCGATTCGACGATCGTTCTTGAGCGTTCGATCGCTGAGCTCGGCATTTATCCGGCCGTCGATCCGCTGGCCTCGACCTCAAAATCGCTTGCGCCGGAAATTGTCGGTGAAGAGCATTACAACGTCGCGCGAGGGGTGCAGCGCGTTCTGCAACGCTACAAGGATCTACAGGACATCATCGCCATTCTAGGTATGGACGAGCTAAGTCCCGAGGACAAGCTCACCGTCTACCGTGCGCGAAAAATTCAGCGTTTCCTTAGCCAGCCGTTTCACGTAGCCGAAGTGTTCACTGGCACGAAAGGTCAATACGTCTCGATCCCGGATACGGTTCGTGGCTTCAAAGAAATTCTCGATGGCAAACATG
>QHOJ01000203.1 GCA_003218735.1 Verrucomicrobiota bacterium | reverse complement strand
CCTTTGATCAACATCGCCCCGGTTAACAACACGAAAACAAGCAACTGATCGCGTTTGTCCCACGGTTCACCGTGGCGGACTTTTTGCCAAATCAACAGGCCAATGAGAAAAGTTACTAAAGTCAGCGGCATATCGGTGCGCACGAGCGTGGCCAGACGCGGACTTAGCAGATTTAATCCGAACGCGCTCAGCGCAATCAACGCAGCGACTGATCCGTAAGGCGTCACCGCGGCGCGAAAAAGCAAGATCGATATCGCAACCGCTGCGAGGAACGACGGCAAACGCCACGCCAGATCCCACGAGCGCGTTAACTCAAAAAGACCGGCTGAAATCCATCCGATCAACGGTGGCTTGGTCGCGACGTGTGCATGCGGCGTTTGCTGATAGAACCACCGCGCCTCTTTGATCATCTCAAAGGACGTGAACGCTTGCTTGGCCTGGTCGTAATCGTCGAGCTGCCACGGCAGATTCGCAGTGAGAAATAACACGATCGTAAACGCGCCGACGATCCAGACGGTCCGTCTGCTCTCAAGGAAATTCTCCAGCAAGGAGAGCTCCATGTTCGCGGCGGAACTCAACCTCGCCAAAGAATTGCGCGCAGCGGCGCACCGTCGCCGCCAGCGATTTTCAGAGGCAACGCTACAAAATTATAAATGCCCGGCCCGACGCCACTCAAATCGAGCGACTCAACGATGGCGATCCCAGCGCCGGCCAGTGCGTGATGATTCTGCAATGACTTCGAATCGATTTCATCAACCGATGGCAGATCCAATCCCAGGAGCTTCACTCCATTTTTCTGGAGCCACAGCGGGACATCGGCTGCAATCACTGGAATTTGCTTTGGAAAAACCGTCGAATCGCTCCATCGATTAGTTTTGATAAGAAGCCGCGAGGTCTCCGCAATTTCTTCAGAATGCGGCCGCAGATCCTCGAGCGTAATCAGATATTTTTCGCTCGACCTCGAGAAAGCTTCTGCAAGATCGACCACTGCCGCGCGCCCCATATAAATTTCGAGCGCTGCTTTCTCGATCATTTCGCCGTCTGTCTTGAAATGAAACCGTGCGTCGGCGTGCGTGCCATTGTGCACGCTCATGCTGATCGCGCCGAGATTGACGGAATCGCACTTTGAAATTTCCTTCGTTAGCTTGAAATGAAAAGGCTCGTCGCCCGGCCATTCCGCCAGATCGTTCGACAGCGTTCGCGAAACGTCCCAAAGTTTCATCGGTGATTAGTTCTGCCTTAATGCTAGAGCGTGTTTCGTAAATGGCGATTTAAGTCGCGCTCATTTCTTCGACAATCGCTCGCGCGGCTTTTTCGCTCGCGCCGCCTTCACCTAATTTGGCAATGATTCGATCGAATTCGGATATCATCCGGTCGCGCGCGGTTGGATTATTTATCAATTGGAAAACGGTTTTAGCGATGACGCCCGGTCTTGCTCGGTGCTGAATGAATTCCGGCGTCACTTCTTTGTCCGCGAGCACATTTGGCATGCCAAGATATTTCACGTTCACGACGAGGCGCGCCGCCAGATACGTCGGCCACGCGACCTTGTAAACTAGCACAAACGGCAACCGGAAGTACGCGGCCTCAAGCGTCGCGCTTCCCGAAGCAATGATCCCGAAAGAAGCACGTTGCATCGTCGCGGCAGTTTCACCCGTTACGACCTGAAATAGCTCTTGGCTCATGCGCGCGTCCGTCAACGTACGGAAAATCTCCGCAGCCAGCGGCTCCGATGCCGCCGCGATTTCAAAATGCAAACTTGGTTTTTGCTCAGAGAGCTCGCACGCGGTCTCAACCAAGATGGGAAAGATTTTGCGCACCTCGCGCGGGCGACTACCCGGAAAAAGCCCAATTAAATTCGGATCGCGTTCAATGTCGATCTTGCGAGCGCGCAATCTCTCGACCATCGGGTGACCTACAAAAACAGTGCGCAAGCCTGATTTGTTATATAGATCAGCCTCGAAAGGAAAGATGCAGAGCATGAGATCGAGAAAACGCGCCATCTTTTTGATGCGGCCGCGGTTCCAAGCCCATACTTGCGGGCTGATGTAGTAGATTATTTTTCCCTTCGCCGGCTGCTTCCGCAATGCGCGCGCAAGGCGCAAATTGAAACCCGGATAATCGATTAACACAACCGCATCGGGATTGCTCTCACGAATTTCGTCGAGTGTTTCATAAAACTTTTCTCGAAAATAACCGTACTTCTTGATCACCTCCCACAAACCAAGAACGGCTGCGTCGTTGAGCCAGTCGGTGAACTTCTCGCCGGCGATCGCGCGCATTTGCGGGCCGCCTCGCCCGGTAAACCTAAGATCAATATCGACTTCGCGCAGCGCGCGCATCAATCCAGTCCCGTGATTGTCGCCGCTCACTTCGCCCGCGACGAAATAGATTGTCTTAGACACTCGAGGCAATCCGCTTCGTTATTTTAACTGCCAGCTCGAGTGCTGCCGTCGCTTGGAACCCCGACACGCGCGGCTCGCGCCCGGTGCTCGCACACTCGATAAACGAGGTGAGTTGACGTTTGAGCGGTTCCTCGCGTTCGATCTCGACTTTGTCGCGCGTAATCCGTCCTCCAGCGCGTCGATAGATCTCTCCGCTCTGATTCTGATAATCGAGCGAAAGATACGCGTCCTCCTGGAAAATCCGAATCTTACGCATTTGCTCGGGACTGATCCGGCTCGAAGTAACATTTGCCACGCAGCCATTCTCGAAACGCAACCGCGCATTAGCGATGTCCTCACCGCGGCTTAAAACCGGGACACCGACCGCGTCGATCTTCTTCACGGGCGAACGCACGAAATGCAAAATGATTTCGAGATCATGGATCATGAGATCGAGAACTACACCGATATCAGTGCTACGCTTGGGATAAGGCGAGAGCCGATGCGCTTCGATGAAGCGCGGATGGCTGAGATGTTTTTCGAGCGCGCTTAGAACTGGATTGAACCGCTCGACATGACCAACCTGCAAAATGAGGCCCCTTCGCGCAGCTAATTCGGCCAACTTACCGGCATGCGCCGTTTTTTCTGTAATGGGTTTCTCGATTAGCAAATGCTTGCCACGCGAAAGCAGAGACCGGGCAACATCGAAGTGCGTGTTGGTCGGCGTCGCCACCGAAGCGGCGTCAACCATCTTAATAAATTCATCGAGCGATTTCGCCGGTACCGCTCCGAATTTTCTTCCGATCGCATTCCCTTTGGGAAGATCGAGATCGTACACCGCGGTGAACTGGGCCGACGGAATTTCCGCGTAGAGCCGCGAGTGGTTGCTCCCGATGTGCCCAACCCCCACGACGCCAACACGTAATTTCTTCATCGACATATATGGCCTTCAGTGTGCCACATTTTTGAAAAACCAATCGTAAGTCTGAGCGATGCCGTCGCGAAGCGGAATCGTCGGTTGCCAGCCAAGATTACGCAGCTTGGTGATATCGAGAAGTTTTCTCGGTGTGCCATCCGGTTTGGTCCCGTCCCAGGCAAGTTCGCCAGTAAATCCGACGACATCGCAAATCAACTCGGCAAGTTCGCGGATCGAAATGTCCTCTCCGCACCCGACGTTGATGATTTCAGGGGAATCATATTTCTCGAGGAGAAAGAGGCATGCAGACGCGAGATCGTCCACGTGCAAAAATTCCCGGCGCGGCTTGCC
>QHOJ01000202.1 GCA_003218735.1 Verrucomicrobiota bacterium | reverse complement strand
TTGCACCTCTGGTGAATCGTCCAGGCCGCGAGACAGCGCGTTTCGCATCCATGCACGAGATTTCTGAGCCGCACGCAGGATTGGATTTCCTGCGCCGTGCCGAATTAGGCGGCCGTCCTCGGGATAGCGAACAAACAAGGTTCGGCGAACGTCGCGGCGCGCGAGATACGCGCGCATGTCGAATTCGCCCGGGTTTCGCGGCGGTGCGATCACTCCCGCGATTCCGAAAATCCTCAACTTATCGGCATATTCCGGGGTGCCGCGCCAGCGGACGAGCCAGGCCGCACCTGTTCGCTTGTTTCCGCCTTCGAGTTCGATGGACTCAAGCCTCAGCAGGAATGTCGCAAATCCGTTCGGCGCGACTTTGGGCTCGCTGACGACGGTTCCAGTCGCAGTGACTACTCGTGGTCGGTCACCAAGTTGAGCAGCAAGCTGCTGGCCTTCGGTGTTGCTGGTTTGTAAATCATGCAACAGAAAAAAGCCAAGCGCGACGCTTGCATACGTCGCTGTCACCATTGGCCAGCGCAACAGAATGATGCAGCAGATCGCGACTACGATTGAAATTGCGAGGAGAGCCGAAGAAGGGAGCGGCAAAAAATCCGCGAGAATAATTCCGAACCCCGCCATTCCCGCCAGGCCGACGAATGGCTGTCGCGGCGCATTCAACAAGTTCATCGTCCCGCTTTTCGTTGATTCCACAGCGACAACGCAAGCTCTTCGAACAATCCCGCAGGTGCGAAGCTAACGTCGAGGATCTGGCACAAGTAACACTGGACGCGTGCTGTGTTTGAGTACGCCTTTGGTCACGCCTCCCACGAGCAGGTTATACATCGCACCGTGTCCATGAGTGCCCATCACAATCAAATCGACGTTAAGGCTATCCGCCTGGAGCAAGATTTCCTCGGCTACCATTCCCGTCGGCTCATGCAATGTGACCTTGAGTCCGCCTTGAGCGATTTCTTTCTGCCACTGAGCCAGCTTCGATTTTTGGTTTTCATCTACTGGCAGTGTTTGCGGCATTGGATCAAACATGGGAACCGGCACACCCGCCATCGGTGCAAGCTCTGGCATTCCCGCCAAGCCGTAACCAAGCGCGCCGGGCGCTGCGGCTGCACTGAGTTCTCTGACGTGGATGAGATGAATTTCCGCATCGAGCGCCGTTGCGAGCTGCTGCGCCACGCCGATGCCTCGCGGCGTGACATCGGAGAAATCAATCGGAACAAGAATGCGTTTCATGTTCGCAGTCGAGGATATCGATCACCCACCGGGCTGACGAGGAAATCCGACGAGCACCTGATCGAAATGAGATGCGGAGATGGCGTGCGAGCCATATTTTCTGCCGTGCACGACCTTTTCGACGAACAGAAAGATGTCGATCTTTCGAGCGCAGATACTGGGGCGCCGCTTGCCACGCGCATGCGCCCGCGTGCGCTCGAAGAGTTCGTCGGCCAGGAACATATTCTCGGGCCGGGCAAACTTTTGCGCCGAGCGATTGAAGCCGATCGTTTGCCTTCGGTAATTTTTTCCGGTCTCCCGGGCACCGGAAAAACCACGCTCGCGCACATCATTTCCGAGATGACACACGCAAAATTCGTGCGGCTGAGCGGCGTTGAAAGCAACGTGGCCGAGATGCGGCGCGTCATCGCTGCGGCGACCAATCGTCTGCGCACTTCCGGGCAAAAAACGATCCTGTTCATCGATGAAATCCATCATTTCAACAAAGCGCAGCAGGATATTTTGCTTCCAGATGTTGAAAGCGGAAGTCTGAGATTAATCGGCGCGACCACTTACAATCCGTTTTTCTATGTAAATAGTCCTCTCGTTTCGCGCTCACAGGTTTTCCAGCTCGAACCGCTCAGTATCGAACAATTGGAGGAATTGATCGATCGCGCGCTGGCGGATAAAGAGCACGGCCTAGGGATTCACAAGGTGAAGATCGACCAAGATGCCCGACGGCATCTCGCGAAACTGAGCGACGGCGATGCGCGCAAATGTCTAAACGCGCTTGAGATTGGCGTGCTTACTACTCCGCCTGACTCTCGCGGCGTGATTCATTTCACGATCGCAGTTGCCGAGGAGAGCATTCAGCAAAAGGCGATCGTGTACGATCGCGCGGGTGACGCCCACTACGACACGATCAGCGCATTCATCAAAAGCATGCGCGCTTCGGATGAAAGAGGCGCGATGTACTGGCTCGCCAAAATGTTGCACGCTGGCGAAGATTTTCGCTTCATCGCGCGGCGCATTGTCATTTTCGCCAGCGAAGACATCGGCCTGGCCGATCCAGAAGCTTTGCCGCTGGCGATCGCGACGCAGCAAGCCGTCGAATTTATCGGCCTGCCCGAAGCGCGCATTCCGCTCGCGCATGCGACCGCTTACATGTGCCAGGCAGCAAAAAGCCGCGAAGCCTACGACGCGCTCAATGCCGCCACGGAAAAGATTGAGATGGAACAAACAAAGCGCGTCCCGGAAGATCTCAAGAACAAACGCTTCCCCGTAAATCCAGAAGGGTGAGGGTTTCGCCGTGAGTCCAGCGTCTGAACTCGACCGAATCGCCCCACACCTGGCTCTTTGGCACGGTTATGATCCTGCCGTTAAAGCGGAGCTTTACTCAACTTGCGTCCTGACTCCCCGCGGCGCTTATCTTGTCGATCCAATTCCGTTGCAGAGCGGAGCGCTCGACGAGCTTCTCGGCTCCGGCCGCGTTTCCGGAATTATTGTGACAAGTTCCAATCACCATCGTGCTTCTGCTCAATTTGCCGAGCAGTTCTCGATTCCGGTCTTTGCGCGCTGCCAAACATTCTCGGATAACATGCCGCGCCAATTCAGGAAAGTTGCGGATGGGGACGAGATTTGTGACGGGCTGCTTCTGAGTAGCATCGAGGGCGCAGCAGCCGGCGAGATCGTTCTGCATTACGCGCCAAGCGGCGGGACGCTGATCGTTGGCGATGCACTGATTAACTTTGAGCCGTATGGGTTTACTTTTCTGCCTGCAAAATATTGCTCGAATGAAAAAGAAATGAGGCGTTCGTTGCGAAAGCTTCTTCGCTACAAAGCTGAGCGAATGCTTTTCGCGCATGGGTCGCCGATCCTGTCCAGGGCGAGTGATCGGTTGCGCGGTTTGTTAGGCGACTCGAAAGGAGATTAACAGAAGGAAACAAAGACAACGAAGTCTCTACAACCAAATTGCAATCTTCGTTTTCTTCGTCGTCTTCCCTAAAAGGTATGTGCGATGCATCGATTATACGAAAAAGCGGGCTTAGTGGCAAAGTCATTGGAGCGGCGATCGAAGTCCATCGGCGCAAGGGACCAGGGCTGATCGAATCAATTTACGAGCGATGCCTGCTACGTGAGCTGGAGTTGCGTTCGATTCCAGCTACGACGCAGAAAATAGTCCATGTGGAATACAAAGGTCTTGTTTTTGATGAGCCGTTACGCTTCGACCTCCTGGTGGACAACTGTTTACTGGTCGAGTTAAAGGCTGTCGAACCTTTGCATCCTTCCAGCAAAGCGCAGCTTTTTAGCTACATGAAGTTGTTAGATATTCCGATTGGGTTGCTGATCAACTTTCATGAGCCGGTTCTGAAAAACGGCATTTTTCGGATGATTCTGCCCGGAGCGAATCAAACAGAAGGGAGCATCCATAGCCAAGCTTCGCTGTAGAATCCGTATCCAGAAAAACTTCGTTTTCTTCGTTACCTTCTGTAAAGGCTTTCTGCAGATTATTTATGAGGCGGCTTGGAGGCGGACCTATCGCTCGTTTTTTGCGGCTAATTCGTTTTTCCCACACGGTTTTTGCGCTCCCATTTGCCCTCGGCGCGTTTGTGGTAGCCGCGAATGGCCGGCCCTCGTTGCGTACGCTGTTGCTGGTCGTGATCTGCATGGTCCTGGCGCGGACGGCAGCGATGCTCTTCAATCGCCTCGTCGATTGGTCGCTCGATCAGCGCAACCCGCGCACCGCCACGCGTCACCTGCTCGTTTCGAAATCGGCGGCCCTTATTTTGCTGATTCTAAGTTCCGCTGGATTTGTTTTTGCAGCGGCGGCGATCAATCGACTGACGTTGGTGCTCGCGCCGGTTGCTTTGGCGGTGATTTTTTTCTGTTCGCTCACCAAGCGGTTCACGAGCGCGACCCACTTCTTTCTCGGACTGGCGCTGGCAATTGCGCCGGTCGGCGCCTGGATTGCGCAAACTGGACACGTCGATCTTGCGCCGCTGGTGCTCGGGGCCGGCGTGATCTGCTGGGTTGCTGGATTTGATCTGATTTATGCGACACAGGATTATGA
>QHOJ01000201.1 GCA_003218735.1 Verrucomicrobiota bacterium | reverse complement strand
ATGGGCGGGGCAATGGGGATAAATGCCGACGCAACGGGGATTCAGTTTCGGATGCTTAACAAGGCGAAGGGACCGTCAGTGCGAGCCCCCCGCGTGCAATGTGACAAAAAGGCCTACCAATTTCGGATAAAGGCGGTTTTGGAGCGTGCAGCCAATTTAGATCTGAAGCAAGCTACGGTTGCCAATATCCTTGTCGATAACGGGCGGGTTCTTGGGGCAGAAACAGATCTTGGGCTGCAAGTTATGGCGCGTAGCGTCGTCATTACGTCTGGTACGTTTTTACGCGGACTCCTGCACGTAGGCGAGAACAGCAAGCCAGGGGGGCGGATGGCTGATGGAAGCTCCGACTTGAGCGCGAACCTCCGAGAACTGGGCTTTGATGTTGGGCGATTCAAGACGGGTACGCCCTGCAGGCTAAATGCGCGTTCGATCGATTTCTCGCGATGCGAAATCCAGCTGGGAGATGAGGCGCCTGCGCGGTTCGCGTTTTACGAGGACATGGGAGGGGTCGAGAACGAGATTTTCACCCTTAATTTTGATAACCGAGGTGAGTACCACGTGGAACAAATGCCCTGCTGCATCACCCACACAACTGCGCACACCCATGAAATAATCAAGCAAAATCTGCATCGTTCGCCGCTTTATTCCGGCCGGATAAAGGGCACCGGTCCGCGCTATTGTCCGTCGATCGAGGACAAGGTCGTGAAGTTTGCCGACAAAGCCTCTCATCAGATTTTTCTGGAGCCCGAGGGCCGTCATACGGAAGAATACTACGTTAACGGAATCTCTACGAGTCTGCCTTATGAGGTACAACTGGAGTTTTTGCATTCAATTCCCGCTCTCGAACGAGCCGAGATCATGCGACCTGGCTACGCGGTTGAGTACGATTACTTTCCGCCAACTCAGCTTTTTCCAACTTTGGAAACAAGGCTAGTCAGTGGACTCTATTTTGCCGGCCAAATCAATGGAACCTCAGGCTACGAAGAGGCTGCTGCACAAGGATTAATGGCCGGAATTAACGCCGCTCTCAAAGCTCTAGGCCGCTCGCCCATGATACTGGATAGAAGTGAGGCTTATATCGGGGTCCTCATCCACGATCTGGTTACGAAAGGGACGGAAGAACCGTACCGGATGTTTACCAGTCGGGCGGAGGATCGCCTGTTTCTCCGCCACGATAACGCGGATCAAAGATTGACAAAACGGGCATTTGACGCACACCTAGTCTCAAAGGAAAGGTGGGGCCACTTTGAGGGAAAGCTCGAGCTTCTGCGTCAGGCTCGCCAGCTAGCTACTGACACGAAGGTCGGCGGCAATCTCCTTTCTCGGCTACTGAAGCGGCCGGATTTCAGTATCCACGACGTCCCTGAGGACATAAAGAACGTCGCACCACTTGAAATCTGGGAATTAGTTGAAACAGATCTGAAATATGAAGGCTACGTCAGCCGGCAGACCGAGCAAAACCGCATGGTGGCGAAGCGAAACGCACTGCGGATCCCTGACGGACTCGATTACTTAAGAATCGCGGGCTTGCGTTCGGAAACCAGGCAGAAATTGGCCGCAGTCCGGCCGGTTTCCCTGGGACAAGCCGCGCGAATTAGCGGCATAACTCCGACCGATATTGCGATAATTTCTATCTGGCTCACAAAGAATAACTTAAAAATCACCACAATCGCTTAAGTAATGCGTGTCGAACAGAATTCGCGGTCTCTCTGCCACTTACAAACAATCAACAGCTGATTCCGATGCTTGCATTGATCATTACCGGTTTCGCTGGCTACTTAATCGGTTCGATTCCAGCTGGTTACATTGCTGGACGCGTTGCCGGAATTGATATTCGAACTGCTGGAAGCGGCAACATCGGCGCGACAAATGTAACACGCATTCTAGGAAAGGGTTACGGCTATCCTGTCTTCGCCGTGGATTTTCTTAAAGGGCTAGCGGCCGTTATCATTTCGGTCTCGGTCTGGAAACGCGCTCAGCCAATATCGGTCCCGGTCGAGCTATTCGGAATCGTCGCGGCTGTTTGTTGTGTGCTCGGACATTCTTTTCCCGTGTGGCTGAGGTTTAAAGGTGGAAAAGGGGTTGCCACTTCGGCGGGAGCTCTCTTCGGGCTGATGCCGCGTGCGGCGTTGATCGCGGTCGCGGTCTGGCTGATTACTTTCTACCTGACGCGCTACGTTTCAGTGGCGTCAATGATCGCGGCACTTGCAGTGCCAATCACCATTCTGAGCATGATGTTTCTCGGGCAAAGAGGTGAAACGGCTCTTCTCTACTTTTCTATTTGTCTGGCCGCGGTTGTAATTATCCGACACCGCTCGAATCTTTCGCGCTTGGCGCGCGGCACCGAACCACGGTTCAAGCGGAAGTGAAAATCGACAAAATAGCAATCCTGGGCGCTGGAAGCTGGGGAACAGCCCTAGCGTGGTTGTGGGGGAAAAAAGGGCGACGAATTAGTCTTTGGGGAAACAACGCAGATCGGGTCGAGCGTGTTCAGAGAACGCGTCAAAACAACGATTACATTCCAGGACTGCAGTTGCCTGATTCGGTCGACGTCACGCACGATCTGCGCGACTGCATCGAGGCCAGCCTGATCGTATTTGTCACGCCATCGACTGCGTTACGCGAAATTGCCATGCGCTTGCGCAACGTAATCGGCGACCGGCGCAGCGTATTGCTCAGTTGCACAAAAGGCATCGAGCACGGCACCGGCATGAGGATGAGTCAAATCTTGGGTGAAATTTTTCCGGCGTATGAACTCGCAGTTTTATCGGGACCGAACCTAGCAGCGGAAGTCGTTCGTGATCT
>QHOJ01000200.1 GCA_003218735.1 Verrucomicrobiota bacterium | reverse complement strand
ACGGCACGACCAACATTTCCAAAGGCGCGCCGAACTCGATCAGTTGCATTGCGGCGGCGAGTCCCGAGGAAGCTGTGAAAGTGGCGCTGCGAGATGTTCCTTCGTTTTACATGATGAAATTGTCGTATGGGCCACGCGTCATTCAGTACATGCAGAAACGGGGCGATGCTTTGCAGCTCGAGGCGCCCATCGCCGAGACGCTCGCTATCGTGGCCCGCGCGTTGGAGAAACGTGTGCAGGATGTGGGGGTGATGATGCTGGATCGGCCACGGCACAAAGAGATCGTCGAGGAAATTCGGGCAGCCGGCGCGTCGTTGCGCATGATCGGCGATGGCGATATCGCCGCGGCAATGGCGCCTTCGTTACCGGAAAGCAATGTTGATCTTTACATGGGCATTGGCGGTTCGCCGGAAGCAGTCCTGGCCGCGGCGGGCATCAAATGTCTCGGTGGCGAGATGCAATGCAAAATGTGGCCGCGCGACGACAAGGAACGGAAAAAATTGATCGACGACGGTTACGAAAAAGATTTGGGCGACGTTTTCTGCGCTGACGATCTGGCTAACGGCAAAAACATCATTTTTTGCGCAACGGGAATCAGCGACAGTGCGCTTTTGCGCGGGGTAAAAGGGCAAGGCATGAAAGCAACTACGCATTCGATTTTAATGCGCGCGAAGAGCAGGACAGTGCGCTTCATCCGCGCCGCCCACGATTTGCAAAACAAAACGATCCGGCTTCGCTCCGATAATCGCGAGCATTTGATTTAGCTGTAGCGGCGCTCTATGAAGGTCGCACTTTTGCAGGCAGATTTGAGCGACGGTCACAGACCGCCGTAACAGAAGCAATCTCTCTGCTCGACAGTCCGCTTTTCATTTGCTCAAATTAGAAAAAACCGCCGCACACGCTTATGAAACAAATACCAAAAACTGAATTGTCGCCGACCAACGGTTGCATCATCGACACGAAATGGACACTCGGTCCATTGAGTTATCACGCCAGCGCCGCTGGGAAGGTAAAGGCGGAGCCATCCAAAGAGATCATCCGCCTGCCTGAGATCGTGCTTTACGATCACGCCGGGTTCGGCGGGGCCTACGCGCGTACCAACCTAAGTTTTCATTATGTCGGCGATTTCTGGAACGACCGGATCAGTTGTCTCATCGTAGTAAGCGGTATTTGGCGGTTTTATCGCGACGAATATTACAAAGGGCCTTCCTGGGACCTCGGCCCGGGATATTATGAAAGCTTTTTCGCTGAAAAGGGGCCCGACGACGTCGTCAGCTCTTTTGAGGCAATCGCGCTAACATAAGCGTGGCGGGCATCAAACCCGCGTGAAGGGCGGAGCTTCGCGACGCCCACTAATTAAGGGGCTCGCCGGAGCTCGCCCCTCCAAACAAACTGACGAGCGCCAAAACTTTTTCCGCGCAGCCCCAGGAGAGCGTGAAACCTGATCCGCCGTGGCCGTAGTTGTGAATGACGGTGCGACCGTCGCGAAGGGGCTCGCGTTCCAGGCGAACGCCTGATTTGCGAAATGGACGAAGGCCGACACGCTCGGTGAGGACACGGGAATTGTCGATCTTCAAAACGCGACTGCACTCGGCGACGATTGTCGATGTTGCGGCAGGATCGACGGCGAGATTGTCGCTGATTTCATTCGTGCCGCCGAAAACGCAATCATTCCTGCGCGGAATCGCGTACATGAGCGGCTCGTCGTCGCAAACGATCGCGCAATTTAAATTGTCGATCTTCGGTACGACGGCGACCTGGCCACGATGCGGTTCAAGATCGATATCGTCAACGAGCTCACGCGCGCCGATTCCGGCGCAGTTGATCATGAGATCGAATTTTGGATGGACGGCTTCGAGTTCTTTGAACTGAACATTTGGATTGATTTCGCCGCCGGCTTTGATGAATCGGTTTGCGAGGTAGTCGAGATAGATCGTGGTGTCCATCAGTGGAACGCTGAGAGTGAAACCGCTCCGGAATAAATTGTGGCCACCGCGCTGTGCGCGGTCGGAAACCGGCCGCAGGCCGGTTGCTACAGAAGAAAGCCGTTGTGCACCAAGCGGGATCGCCCAATCTGGAATTGGGATTTCATTCGTGCGGGAAAATTGGTGCAGCTCGATCATTGAGACGCCGGTCCGCGCATCGCAGCTAAGATCGACAAGTACTTTGTAGGTCTCCAGCGCCCAGGCGATCACTTTGTCGGCTGGCTCGGCGTCATATGGGAACCAAAGTGCCGCAGCTGCGCCAGATGTTGTCCGCTGCCCGATTTCGCCCGCGAAAATCGCGGTGCGATAGCCGCGCTCGGCAAAAACAACGGCGCACGTCAACCCGGATACGCCAGCGCCGACGATTGCCACGCTCTTGATCATGAGAATGATCTACGTGCAATGGGTCGCCACGTCATATAAAATGGCGCGCGATGGTTTTCCTAAATCAAGATGCGTTGACGGAAAAGGTTCTCGCAGGCGAGCGAATTTCAACCAATGAGGGCGTGGAGTTATATCGCTGGCCGCTGGAGGAATTGGGCATCTTAGCGACTGCGCGGCGCGATCTGGCAAAGGCGAAGAGTTACAATGGCCGCGGCGCCGAGATCGTGACCTACATTGTTGATCGAAACATCAATTACACCAATGTCTGCAATGTTTACTGCAAGTTCTGCGCGTTTTACCGGACAGAAAAAGATGAAGATCATTACGTCCTTTCGTTCGAACAGATCGATCAAAAGCTTGATGAGCTTTCGGCTGCGGGGGGCGTTCAGATCCTGATGCAGGGTGGCCACCATCCGAAATTGCCATTCGAGTGGTACATCGATCTTTTGCACCACATCCGGGACCGATATCCGCACATTAACATCCACGGATTCAGTCCGCCTGAATTCCAGCATTTCGCGGAAACTTTCCGCATGCCTTTGCGCGAAGTGATCTCTGAATTCAAGAATGCGGGGCTCGGTTCAATTCCTGGTGGCGGCGGTGAAATTCTGGTTGATCGCGTGCGCAAGAAGATTTCGCCTCTGAAAATTAACAGCGATCAATGGCTGGAAGTGATGCAAGTAGCACACGAGCTAGGATTGAGATCGAGCGCCACGATGATGTTCGGTCATGTGGAAACGGTTGAAGCCAGGATCGAGCATTTGCAGCGCATTCGTGAACAGCAGGACCGCAGCGGCGGATTCACCGCATTCATCTGCTGGACATTTCAACCGCAGCATACCGTTCTGAAGGTCAAGTACCCGACTGGTGTAGCGGAATATTTGCGGATGCAAGCGCTCGCCCGGATTCTTTTGGATAATATCGACAATGTACAAAGTTCGTGGGTAACGCAGGGCCCGGGGATTGGCCAGGTCGCACTCAAATATGGCGCGAACGATTTCGGATCGGTGATGATGGAGGAGAATGTCGTGAGCAGCGCGGGAACAACATTTCGATTAAACGCGGCGCAAATTGAATCGCTGATTCGCGATGCCGGCTACGAACCGCGCCGGCGAAATAACTGGTACGAGCTTTTGAACTAGCACTGCAGTCGAGTCGGCCGTGGACAAGACGCCCCTGTCCGTGGAAAATCTCGCCTTGACGATTGCCTTCTTCTTTCCGATATAGCCGCCTGTTCCGCGTGGGTTGTTTGCGCGGGACTGCGCTTCTTAACCTATGAGACATTTTTCCCGACGGATGCGCCCCCCGCTGTTTGCAATCTGGGTCGCGTTCGTGTGCGCACTGCTTTGCGTATCGGTCCGTGCCCAGGGTCCCGAGGTTCCTCAGGCCGCTCCAATCATCCGGTCAATCGAGGTGCAGTACACGGGGCCTGCGATGGTGAGCAAGGAACGGATTCTCGCGCAAATGCGGACAAAAGTGGGCCAGCCATACTCCGATCAGGTCGTCGAGCAGGATGTTGAGGCTCTTTACAAGACCGGCGCGATTTTAAACGTTCGCATCTTCGCCGAGCCGGAAGGCGACGGCGTCAAGGTAACCGTGAAAGCGAAGAAGCTGCGCAAAGAAATCAAATTGAGACTGAACCATCCGATAAACGAACAGCAATTAGAGGAAGCGCGCCAAAAAATTATCGAAATTTATCAGGCACATGGCTTCACCGACATCAGCGCTCAATTTCGGGTCGATCCAATCGACGAGAACCGCGGGACTGCACGGGTCGTTTTCACCGTTAACGAGGGAGCGAAAGGGGCGGTGAGTCAAATCCGTTTCGAGGGGAACACGCATTTCAGCGACTGGCGACTGCGCAAGGAGATGAAAACGAAACGAAAAACGATCGTTTCGTTCATCGATAAATCCGGCCGGCTCGATGAAGCGCAGTTGCAACAGGATATGGATAAAATCCGCGAGTTTTACCAGGACCATGGTTATATCGACGTGGAAATTAAAGACGTGCGCAAGGAACGGGGTCCGAAGGGTCCGCTCGTCATCACGGTCGTAGTCGCCGAAGGCCCGCTATATCACGTGAACAAGCTCACGATTTCGGGAGAGAAAGTCACGACGGAAGATAAGATTCGTGCACTCTTAAAAATGAAGGAGGGCAGCGTTTATTCGCCAAAAACGTTGCACGACGACGCAAAGATGGTGGCCGATGCTTACGGCAGCGGTGGTTATGTCGATCTTGTGATTTCGCCGGAAGGGACGCCGGCCGGTCCTGCACAGATCGACGTGCATTATAAGATTGAGGAAGGCGAGCGCTCGTTTGTGGAGCGAATCAGTATTGTCGGTAATACGCGCACGAAGGATAAGGTCATCCGCCGCGAAGTTCTCATTGCGCCGGGAGATGTCTTCAACACCGTTCGCGTAGACACCACCAAGAAGCGTCTTGAAAACCTGGGATACTTCTCAAAAGTCGAAACCTATCCAGAAGAAACAGACATAGCCGGCCGTAAAGATCTTATGATTTTGGTGCAGGAGAAACGGACCGGGTCGTTCAGCTTCGGCGGCGGATTCAGCACCATCGACCAGCTGGTTGGGTTTGCGGAACTGACGCAAGGCAATTTCGATTTGTTGAACTGGCCAACCTTCACGGGGGGGGGTCAAAAATTCCGGTTGCGCGTTCAGTACGGCACGCAACGAAAGGACTTACTTCTCAACTTGACCGAACCGTATTTCCTCGATCGGAGGCTCTCGCTCGGCGGCTCGCTTTTTTTCACGGAAGCAGACTACCTGAGCTCGCTGTATAGCCAGCGCAATTACGGGTTTTCGATCGAGGCGCGCAAGCCAATCAATGTATTTATGTACGCGAGCCTGGGTTATAGCCTGCAAGGCATCGATATTTACAATGTGAGCTCCAGCGCTTCGGTGGATATCCAGTCACAAAAAGGCTCGCAGACAGAGAGTAGAATCTCCACCAGTCTCGTATTTGATCGGCGTGACAATCCTTTGCTGACAAGAACCGGCCAACGAGTGAGCCTTTCGCCGTATGTGGCTGGCGGTTTTCTCGGCGGCGA
>QHOJ01000199.1 GCA_003218735.1 Verrucomicrobiota bacterium | reverse complement strand
AAGCGAATTGAAGAAACACGAATGCAACGATTCGCGAATCGACATCGTTCATTCAACACAAGTGGTGGAGATGAGTGATACTGCCTGGTCAGCCGTGCGCCGGAAAAAAGATTCATCGGTGAGCCGCGCAGTCGATCTCGTGAAGCGGGGCCAAGCAGATGCAATCGTGAGCGCGGGTCACACCGGCGCGGCCGTCGCAGCCAGCATGATCAAGCTTCGCACTTTGCCGGGAATAGACCGGCCGGGCATCGCGGCGGTGCTTCCTACCGAATTTAACGTCTTTGTTTTGATTGACGCGGGCGCAAACATCGATGCTCGCCCGGAACAGCTTCTTCAATATGCGTTCATGGGCACGGTTTATTCGCGCCATGTACTCGGCTACAAAAATCCGACCGTCGGCCTGGTGTCGCTCGGCGAGGAAGACGTAAAAGGCAATGAGATGACCAAGGAAGTCTTCAAAATGCTGAAGAAGAGTTCGCTCAACTTTGCCGGCAACATCGAGGGCCGCCATCTTTTCGAAGATCCAGTCGAAGTCGTAGTGTGCGACGGTTTTGTCGGCAATGTGATTTTGAAAACGTGCGAATCGATCTCGGTGGCGATTTTCCAGTGGCTAAAGCATGAACTAATGCGCACCAGGATGCGGAAAGTTGGCGCTTTTCTCGCTCGGAATGCGTTCGATACCATCAAGGGAAAAACAAACTACGAGGAGTACGGCGGCAGCCCGCTTCTCGGCGTCAACGGCATCTGCATCATTGCGCATGGCGCCAGCACGCCACTCGCCATCAAGAATGCGCTCCGGGTCGCGGCAGAGTCGATTGAACAGCAGGTGAACCCGCATATTGTCGACGAGATTCGCCGATATAATGAAACGACCGCTTCGTTCGAGCCCGCGCTCCGCTAAACCGCTGCGCACGGTCTCAATCATCGGCACGGGCAGCTATCTGCCCAAGAAAATTCTGACCAACGCAGATCTCTCGCGCATGGTTCATACCAGCGACGACTGGATCATTACTCGCACCGGCATTAAGGAACGCCGTATTGCCGCGAAGGATGAAAACACCAGCGACATGGCCGCCGAGGCGGCACTGAAGGCGATCGAACAAGCAAAGATTTCGCCCAAGGATATCAATCTCATTCTCGTAGCAACGGCCACTCCCGACATGCTCTTTCCCGCGACGGCCTGTTTTGTTCAGAAAAAGATCGGTGCAATCAACGCTGCGTGTCTCGATATTTCGGCAGCCTGCGCTGGCTTTCTTTTCGGTCTGGAGATCGCGCAGCAGTTCATTACCTCAAACACGCACGACACTGTCCTTGTCATCGGGGCTGAGAAATTGACGTCGATCACTAAATGGACCGACCGCAAAACTTGCGTGCTTTTCGGCGATGGTGCGGGNGTAATCAGCACGCACATTGGCAGCGATGGCCGGTACAGCGATATTTTATTTATGCCGGGCGGCGGTTCGCGCTGCCCGATCACGCGCGATAATGTCGATCTGAATTTGGCCACGATTCACATGACCGGGAAGGAAGTTTACAAACAGGCGGTGACCGCGATGCTCAACGCGGCAAAAAAAGCCCTCGAACAAGCCGGACTCTCCATTGAAGACATCGCCTGTGTCATTCCACACCAGGCGAACGTGCGCATTATCGAAGCAATCGCCGATCGTCTCCGTATTCCACTCGACAGATTTTATGTAAACCTGGACCGCTATGGAAACACCTCTGCTGCTGCCGTGGCAATCGCTCTCGATGAAGCCAATCGCAGCGGGCGCATCAAACCGGGCGATTATATTTTGATGGTCGTATTCGGCGGAGGGCTAACGTGGGCGAGCACAATCATCGAATGGTAATAGCGTCGATTTTTGCAGGGCGTCTTTGCCAGACGTCAGCAGTGGCAATCACAAAATGTTAATCGAAACGCACGCCCATCTTGATTATCCCGATTTCGCCAGCGATCTGGACGATGTGCTTCGTCGCGCAACCGAAGCGGGCGTCACGCGCATCATCACAATCGGTACTTCAGTTGAAAGCAGCCGGCGGGCTGTCGATCTTGCCGAGAAGCATTCTAACATTTACGCGGTGATCGGCGTTCATCCGACTTATGCCCAAGAAGCCGAGGAGGACGTCATCACGCCGTTGCGGGAAATGGCCAAAAGCCGACGCATCGTCGGGATTGGTGAGACCGGCCTCGATTATCACCGTTTACCAAGCGTAGAGGCGGCAAAAGAAAAGAACGTGCAGGTGTTCGCTCGCGCATTCCAGGGTGAGACCGAGGAGGAAATCGAAGCAAACATCCAGGACGGCGCATACAAGTCGCGGCAGGGTAGTGTTTTTCAGCAGCAACTCGATCTCGCAGCTGACCTGGGCTTGAATGCCGTGATTCATCAACGCGACGCTTGGGACGACACGCTCGAGATCATGAGGCCGTATACGGGAAAGTTGCGCGGCGTATTCCATTGTTTTGGCGGTTCGCTCGAACAGGCGAACGAAGTTATTGATCTCGACCATCTCGTTTCCTTCACCGGGATTGTGACTTTCAAGAACGGCGTAGCAGTGCGAGATGTTGCGGCACAAATTCCGCTTTGGAAGTTTATGGTGGAAACAGATTGCCCCTATCTTGCGCCCGTTCCGTTTCGCGGAAAACGCTGCGAGCCGGCACACACTCGCATCGTCGCGGAAACGATCGCAGCTGCACGCGGCATTCGGTTGGAAGAAGTTGGCGAGGCCACCACCGAAACTGCGGAAAAATTTTTCAGATTCAACCGATGAAGATCGATATCTACGGCCGCGCAATCCTTCTCGGCGCGATTGCCACCATCGTCGGATCGTGCGCCGCGCCCGATACCCGGCATCGCATCGTCATCAGCACCCGCGAACAAAAGTTGGCACTTCTTGATCGCGGTAACTTGATGGCTATCTATCCTGTGTCCACATCCAAATTTGGCCTCGGCGATTGGCCTGGCAGCTCTTGTACTCCATTGGGTGAACTGGAGGTCGCGCAAAAAATTGGCGATCACGCACCATCTGGCGCTGTCTTTAAGGATCGATGCCGCACGGGCGATTGGTTGCGTGGCCGCGATCCTCAAACCGCGCACGCATATGCGCGCATGATTTACATCCACGGTACGCCGGAGGAACGCAACATTGGCTTCCCGGCGAGTTACGGATGCATTCGAATGCGTTCGAGCGATATTATTAATTTATACGAAATCGTCGGTCGTGGCGCAGAAGTAACCATTGTCGATGCGCCCCTGACGGCAGTCGTTCCAGAGCTATCTTCCGGGACGCGCTTGGCCGAAGCAAACCGGGCGAATGCCATTTCCCCGGGTGGAGCGACGACCTCCGCGCCATCCCGATAAAATAGGACGGGACTCGAACTCACGGGAGTTTGCCGAGATGCTCCTGCGGTGTTTTGCGCGAAAGCAATTGCATATCGGCATCCACCATGATGCGAACCAGTTCGTGGAATCGCACCTTTGGTTCCCAATCGAGTATTTTCTTTGCTTTCGACGGGTCACCGATCAGGAGATCGACTTCCGCGGGCCGCTGATAACGTGCGTCGTATTTAACAAATTCTTTCCAATCAAGATCGACATGTGAAAAGGCTGTTTCGGCAAACTCGCGAACGCTGTGGGTTTCCCCCGTAGCCAGCACAAAATCGTCCCCTTCGCCGTGCTGAAGAATTCGCCACATTCCTTCGACATATTCTGGTGCGTAACCCCAGTCTCGTTTCGCATCAAGATTGCCGACGAACAATTCCTTTTGTAGCCCGTGCTTGATCGCGGCAACGGCGCGCGAGATTTTGCGCGTCACGAAAGTCTCACCGCGACGCGGGCTTTCGTGATTGAACAAAATGCCATTGCTCGCGCACAGACCGTAGCTCTCGCGATAATTTACCGTCGCCCAATAAGCAAAAACCTTGGCAACGCCGTAAGGGCTGCGCGGCCAGAAGGGCGTGGTCTCGGTTTGCGGCACTTGTTGTGCCTTGCCAAACATTTCGCTGCTCGATGCCTGATAAAAACGCGAACGCAATCCGGCTTCGCGGATTGCCTCCAAAATACGGATCGTGCCGACGCCCGTAATGTCAGAAGTATATTCTGGAATGTCGAAGCTCACCCGCACATGGCTTTGCGCGGCCAGATGATAAATTTCATCTGGCTTTAGATCGTAAAGCAATTTCACCAAATTCACTGAGTCGCTCAGATCGCCATAATGCAGAAACATTCGAACGCCGTTAATGTGTGGATCGGCATAGAGATGATCGATTCGCGAGGTATTGAATGTGCTCGCCCGGCGAATGATGCCGTGCACTTCATAGTCTTTCTCGAGCAGCAGGTCGGCCAGATAACTTCCATCCTGTCCGGTGATGCCTGTGATAAGCGCCTTCTTCATGTCGATCCTGCGCTTTAGCGTATCGATACCGTGGCAGCAAATGATTTAGCTGGGCGGCGGCGTGACCATCAATCGCGCGAGCACAGCGCGCTGCGCCGCGATGAGCTCAGCGATGCCTTTGCGGCCAAGCGCGAGCATTTCATCGAGTTGCCCGTTCGAAAATGTCGATTCTTCCCCGGAACTTTGTACTTCCACAAAATCGCCATCCTCCGTCGCTACCAAATTGAAATCGACAGCGACGGCTTTGTCTTCTTCATAATTCAGATCGACGATTGTGTTCCCATCGAGAACGCCGGCGCTTACTGCGGCTACTAATTTTTGCACTGGCGGGGTATCAAGCTTTTTTTCCTTCACGAGCTTCCGGCAGGCAATGGCGACGGCCAAGCTCGCCCCGGTAATTGCTGCGGTGCGCGTGCCGCCGTCAGCCTGCAAAACGTCGCAATCGACCCAGACGGTACGCGGCCCAAGTTTCTCAAGATCGACAACTGCACGAAGCGATCGCCCAATCAAGCGTTGGATCTCCACGCTGCGCCCGTCGATTCGACCTTTTGCAATATCGCGCGGTTTTCGCGTCTGCGTCGAATATGGGAGCATCGAATATTCGGCCGTCAGCCAACCACCGGTGATGGCCTGCTCTTTCATCCAGCGAGGAACATTCTCTTCGATGGTCGCGCCGCAGATTACCCGCGTCTTGCCCATGGCAACAAGCACGGAACCCCCGGCATAAGGGGCGATGCCGAGTTCGAACGCAACCGGGCGCAATTGATCGCTGGTTCGTCCATCAATCCGATCCATAATGGCAAGGTAGATCGCCCAGCCGTGCTCAGCAATGAGCTTGATTATCTATAAATGGCGAAACGGCTGCGCGAACTGATCAACCGTTCTGCGAAATCAAGGAGGCAACATGGCGAGAAATTTGCAAAGAGCAGGTACTATGGCCGGAATCAGGGAAATCGAGAAGGCATGCGCATTACTCGAAGGATTGCACAGCTTCGCTGGTGGGTTTTCAAAGCTTGCAAAACGAAGGGATTTATTCGAGCGAAGGGCGCTGGATGATCTACAGCACGCCGAGGCGGGGCAATAGGTCTTCACCGACGAGCTCTGCCTTATGGCGATTCGTGCTGTTGCGGTGAACGAGGACCCGTGCATGATTTTTGATTTGCACGGCCCATTGCAATGAATACAACGAAGCAGAGCGTGACTACAGCCGTCGGCCGATTGCTGACAAACACACCCGCGCCGGAAGCCGGTCTCGTTTCCATTATTATCCCGTGCTACAACCAGGCAGATTTTTTGCCTGAGGCAATCAAGAGTGCCTTGGAGCAGACTTACACTAATCGCGAGGTCTTGGTTGTAGATGATGGCTCCACAGACAGTACCCCGCAGGTGGCTACTGCTTACGCGGGGGTACGGTACTTTCGGCAGGAAAATTCCGGCGTTTCAGCCGCTCGTAATGCGGGGATAACGCAGAGCCGAGGTGAATACCTTGTTTTCCTTGACGCAGATGACCGGCTGCTGCCCAAGGCACTCGAAATAGGGGTTGATTCTATGCACCAGCATCCCACCTGTGCGTTTGCTTTCGGCTACTGCAGGTTGATAACTGCAGATGGATCGCCGTTTGCCGACTATAAGCCACCACCTAGCATCTCGAGCGATTACTATCTGGAATTGCTTCGGAGCAATTATATTTGGTGTCCGGGCTCGGTAATTTACCGGCGCAGCGCGATAGAGTCCGTTAACGGTTTTGACCTCTCACTCGGCGGGTGCGCCGACTACGATCTTTACCTCCGTATCACCAGAAGTTCTCCAATCTTCTGCCACAATCAGTTCGTTGTGGATTACCGTGTGCATAGGTCAAACATGTCGGTTGACCACTCACGGATGCTTCGGGAAGCGCTCAAAGCGCTTGATGCGCAATGGGATTTTGTGAAAGGCGACAGTCGCTGCGTTGAAGCGTGCATGGCAGGAAGAAAACGTTGGCAAGACTATTTTGGGACCTTGCAAATGAGCGATCAAATCGCGGAGGTCGTTCAGTCTAATCTTCCATCGAATGCCACCGTGGCGGTGGCCACGGGCGGTAAGAAAGAATTACTTAGGCTTGGTGGGCGTCGTGTCTGGCACTTTCCACAAGCTGCCAATAATAAGCGAGGACAGCTCTTCCAGCAGGGCACGAAAGGCTCAACAGAAGTCCGCTGGATACAATCTGGGATGAGATACGAATTCCGGCTCTTTGGAGGACCAGAATACTCGAAAGAACTGGCTGCGATTTCGGTAATTGGTACCGCCGATTTAACCGGAAAGGTTGCCGTCGAGTCCTGTGAATCAGGCAAAGTGTGCCTGATTTGCGTCCCAAACCCGGTTCTGGTTCCGCACCGATATGGCGGTCGAACGACCGTTACCTGGGATACCGGTGATGGCTCCGACGGCCAGGTTTATGTGTCCATAGGTGGCGAGTACGACAACCGCCCTCCGGAGAACAGCAAGGAGGCATTGGACCGGCTGAAAGCTATCCAAGCCCTAGGCGCGCAATACTTGTTGTTGCCAACTACCGCATTCTGGTGGCTAGACCGGTACGATGAATTTCGCGAGCATTTAGAGGCCCGTTATCCGGCCGTCGTGCGCGATGAAAATAGTTGCATCATTTTCCATTTACGCGAACCATCAGCCGCATCTGCCACGTCCAAGGGATAACATAAAAACTGCATGCGTCACTCTCGCCCCAACGGCCAACGTCTAAGCCCCGCATGGCAGAAGCGGGTTGCATGCCCCCAGTTTAACTTCGTGTGCGTTCGATGTTAAGCTAATTCACCGGCTCGATAGAGTGGGAAATAGCCTGAGTTGATTTGATCCGTTCCTGCCAACAATCGGTAATTCTCCCAATTACAGACGGAGCCGCAGAAATATTTTACCTTTTCGTCTGTGGCCCATCCGCGCTTAAATATGGAAAGACCATCGCGTCCGTCTCCCTCCACGCCCGCTCCTGCACGATGGCGGACCAGTGAAGCGCGTACGCCGCACGCAGCGAGTAACCTTCTTGATCAAACGCGCTCAAGTGGCTGCAGGCAATACCGGACTGAAGATACCAAAGGTGCATTCCGATAGTTCTTCTATTTCGACTCGCCCGGAAAATCACTAGTCCCGGCACTTCGAACTGGATTGAAAATGCAGTTCTTGAAAACGCCTTAATGCCTCGAAGGCGGTGACGCTTCACAAGAATTGCGTAGAGCCGCACCCAATCGTCCAAGCACGCTTTCGGATGGTCTGCCACTGTGACCTGTATTTGTTTTAATGCTCTCTTCGCGTAATACCGATGGTGTCGGTTTATGTGCCCATCACTCGATCCACTGACGTCGATGATGAAATGCTTTTTAAATGGCCGCACCAGCTGAAGATATCGAGAAAGATCGGCAGTGGGTAGAGGTGCGAACGGATCTGCCACCACTGAAATAGTCACATACCTGTCCTTTACTCTTTGGATGTCGGAACCAAATCCGGCCCAGTCAGTGCAGCAAAATAATGGGTAGCAACCCATCGCATCCTTCAGATCAGAATTCGGGATACGCCGTTCCAGTAACCATCCGCCGCACTGCGGCAGCTCGACCGGCGTCCCAAATTCGCTCAGAGATTTTTAAGTTGAAAGTTCAGCGGACGATAATAAAAGTGAAAATTATGCTAAAGCCAACCACATTTGCCTGGGAATTGAAACTGTGTCTCATGTGGATCATGTTTCGAAGAGGCGGGCACATATAATGTTCCCGAGAAATTCTCAGACCGAGGGGATTAATCTGAATCCCAAGCGTTGCAGATTGCACGCAGACCATGTCCTAAAGGTACTCTTCCCTCACACATGGGCGCCTGATTAAATCCAATGTATAAAAAACTATCGGGTAGAGTTTACGATGCTCTTCACGATCTGTTCAAAGACTACCCGACGGAGTGCGCAAAGCTCAGGGCTGTGCTCCGTCGACACGCCCCGAGAGCAAAGGCACTGCTTGACGTGGCCTGCGGCACTGGAAGACATCTGGAGCAGCTGCGAAAACAATACTGCGTAGAAGGATTAGATATGAGTGCAGAAATGTTAAGAACAGCTCGCAAGCGGTGTCCTGGAGTTCGCTTTCACCGAGCAAATATGGCGACATTTGATTTGCGCCGTCGCTTTGACGTGATCATTTGTCTGTTTAGCTCGATTGCTTATGTCAAAACACTCGAGCGTCTGCGGAGAACAGTAGCTAATTTCGCTAGTCACTTGCAACCTGGTGGAATTGTCGTGGTTGAGCCTTGGTTTTCGCCTGAAAAATATTGGACGGGGAGAGTAGTTGCGAACTTTGTTGATAAACCTGAGCTTAAAATTGTCTGGATGTACACAAGCAAAGCGGAGGGGCGGATAGCAATATTAGACAGCCACTACCTGGTCGGTACTCCTGAAAGGATTGATCACTTTACCGAGCGGTATGAAGTAGGTCTATTCAGCCATTCGCAGTATTTGGAGGTCTTTCAAAGGGCTGGTTTAGAGGTTCGCTATGATAGCAAGGGCTTGATGGGACGCGGAATGTACATCGGATTCAAGAAGCAAAACCCGAATTGAGCACGACGAATCGGAACCACTCTGCAAGGCACAAGTGTATCCCTCTGGATTCCCCAGCCGAGTGGAAAGACGCTTTGCAGGGGATTAAACATGCTTTCGCCCACACTTGGGAAAATTGTTATGCGATGCGTTTAACCACTGGCTTTACAAGCTACCTTTATTGTTTCGAGACCGCAAACGTGCGCATCATATGCCCCATCGCGGAACGAGAATTTGAGGGCCACGTTGACATCGTAACGCCTTATGGTTTCTCCGGCTTCGTCGGAAATGGTCCTTGCCTGCAGTTTCCATTCTACTGGAGCGAATTTGTTAAGGAGCGTGGATACGTCTGCGGCTATATTGCATTAAATCCGATATTCGAGAAAGACGCTTACTTCAATTTGAACAAGGCCTACCGATCCAACACGCTCTACTTTCTCGATCTGACTCTCAGTATTAATAAACTTTTTTCAAACCTGCACAAGAACCGCAGACGGAAGCTGAAAGATTTCGATAAAACCGTTTTTATATCAGACAGAAACGCTCTAACGAATTTCCTTGTCGGCAACTATCCTGCCTTCCTTCGGCGAGTGCAAGCGCCGCGAGCAGCTTACTTCACAAGGGAAACTTTGATTTCATTGTGTAGTTTGGACAATGTCGTCGTTGTGGGCGCAGGAACAGTCGAGAAAATTGAAGCCGTTTACATTTTCGCTCACACTCGTTATGCTGCCGACTGCCTGTTTAACGTAGCCACACCAGAAGGTCGACACTATGCCACGCTACTGCTTTGGTGGGGTGTGAATTATCTGAAGTCAAAGCACATAGCACTACTGAATCTTGGCGGAGGAGTCCGCGAAAACGACAGTATAGCTCGATCTAAAGAATTCTTTGGACCAATAAAGTTGCCGTTTAGAGCTCTGAAACAGGTTTATCAGCCAAAAATTTATGAAGAGTTGTGCCGACGGCGAGGTGCAGATCCGGCCGACAAAACGGGCTACTTCCCTGGATATAGATCTCCGGCGGTGTCAGATTAGTTGACAAGTGGACTTACTCGAATGTCTCCGATAAAGTCGGGCCTCCCAGACCTCGCGATTTTCGGCGGTAAACCAGCTTTCGATTCCGCGCTGCATGTTGGGCGACCTAACGTTGGAGATCGCCGAGCGCTTCTTAAGCGAATCAATGACTTGTTGGACCGAAACTGGCTAACTAACGATGGACCTTTGTTGCAGGAATTTGAGCAGCGCATCTGCGGATTGATCGGGGTGAAGCATTGTATTGCGGTCTGTAACGCCACGATTGGTCTCGAAATCGTAATAAAAGCACTCGGCCTCTCGGGTGAAGTCATCGTCCCTTCATTTACTTTCGTCGCTACGCCACATGCTTTGCGATGGCATGGAGTTACCCCGGTGTTTTGCGACCTGGATCCTGACACCCATAATATTGATCCGCTGCGAGTGGCCGAATTGATTACCCGGCGCACCAGCGGCATTATCGGCGTGCACGTATGGGGACGGCCATGTGATGTGGGCGCACTCGCTGACCTTGCCCGGCGCCAGAACTTAAAGCTTGTGTTCGATGCCGCACATGCCTTTGCATGCTCACATGAAGGACGAATGATCGGCGGTTTAGGAAATGCGGAGATATTTAGCTTTCACGCCACAAAATTCGTAAATACCTTCGAGGGAGGAGCAATTGTCACCAATAGTGATGAGCTGGCCACGAAAATCCGACTAATGCGCAACTTCGGTTTCGCCGGCTTGGATACGGTTATGTCGCTTGGGACCAACGGCAAGATGAGCGAACCATCTGCAGCGATGGGTCTGACTTCTTTAGAGAGCCTGGAGAGGTTTATCAAAGTCAACCGTCGCAATTATCACTTATACCAGCAACAACTTACAAAAGTCCCTGGCATTTCTCTATCACAATACCAAGAAGATGAAAAATGTAATTACCAGTACATAGTACTCGAGATCGACGAAGCTGTGGCTGGAATTAATCGAGACATGCTCGATGATATACTTTGGGCGGAGAACGTGCTGACCCGGCGTTATTTTTATCCGGGTTGTCACCGTATGGAACCTTATTGTAGTGCTGACCCTCAAGCCCACCTGCGGCTGGCGCAAACTGAGAGACTTGCGAAGATGGTACTGTGCCTGCCGACTGGCTCGGCTATAAGTTCCGCTGAAATCACCGCGATCTGCGCATTGATTGAGTTTGTTGTAAAACACGCAGAAGCGGTAAAGCAGCGATTGTCAATGAGACCTCTTTTCCCCCACCCCTGGAAAAGCGGGTCGAGTCAAGAGCCGCTTATCTAACACTCGCTTCGAATCAATTAAATGAAATGGAAGTCAGCGTCCTGGTAACAACCTACAATCACGAAAAATACATCGCGCAGGCACTCGATAGTGTCCTGATGCAGGAGACCGATTTCGA
This sequence comes from Verrucomicrobiota bacterium, assembly GCA_003218735.1. GTDB lineage: Bacteria > Verrucomicrobiota > Verrucomicrobiia > Chthoniobacterales > UBA10450 > Udaeobacter. The sequence goes on along the minus strand of QHOJ01000199.1, from coordinate 690 downwards.
CTACGAGATTGTTATTCTCGAAGACTGCTCCACTGACGCTACACGCGAAATTGTCCTCGCCTATCAAAAACGACATCCTGATAAAATTCGACTGCGCCTGGCTACCCAGAACGAGTGCAGCAACAAGCCTTTTGTCGAAGGATTTCAGGCTGCGCCGAGCCCGTATATAGCGATGCTTGATGCTGATGATTACTGGACGTCACCAAAAAAATTGCAAAAGCAGGTAGAGTTCTTAGATGCACATCCTGAATGCGCGCTGTGTTTTCACAACGCGCTAAGAATCTACGAGGGTGAAAAACGTGGCGCTCTTCCACACAATGTCGCAGGCCAGAAGCGGATATCCGCCATCGAAGACATTTGGGAGCACAATTTTATCGCTGGCTGCACGCCAATGGTTCGAAAAGATGCGCTCGGCACCTTTCCAGAATGGTACCACAGCCTGCTTTGGGGAGATTGGCCTCTCTACATTTTATGCGCGCTGCACGGCAAGATTGGCTACATCGATGAGATCATGGGAGTATACAGAATTCATAGTCAGGGTTTTTGGTCAAAGCTTGACGTTATTCAAAAACTCGAATGGTGGATTGCATTTTATGAGACCATGAACGCGAACCTCGGTTTTCGCTTTGATAGCGTTGTTAAGCCCTTGGTTTCTGCTAGACGGAAAGAGCTCGCCGACCTGCGCTCGCT
>QHOJ01000096.1 GCA_003218735.1 Verrucomicrobiota bacterium | reverse complement strand
TGTTCCTGTAGCTGTGCGGCGCGATAAAGCGCACCAGCCGCGAGGGCATCTTTGGGGTGGCGTTTGACGAGGCTCCTGTCAGCTTTGATCGCGCGTTTTATGTCGCCCTCTTTTTCCGCAGTTTGTCCAATCTGAAACAGTTCCGCTGCATTCCCGCTTATTTCTTCCTCGCCAGGCGCCACGAACTCCGCCTTCTTGCCCGGTTGAAAGACCACGGCGGCAACACCCGATTCGGG
>QHOJ01000095.1 GCA_003218735.1 Verrucomicrobiota bacterium | reverse complement strand
TCGATTAATCTTCTGATTTCAATTTGAATCTGAGCGATCAGCAAAAAATACGCATCGGGGCATGCGCGTGGAGTTTCGAAGACTGGCGTGGCCCTTTCTATCCGCCAGATTTACCAGACTCTCAATGGCTCGAATTTTATGCCCACTACTTCCCGACTGTGGAAGTGGATTCAACCTTTTATGGTGCTCCCGCAGAAAACACCGTTCGTCGTTGGGTCGAGATGACTCCGGCCAGCTTTCGTTTCGCTTGCAAATTTCCTCGCGAGATCACGCATACCTGCCGGCTACGCGACTGCAGCGCCGAGTTAAATTTGTTCCTTCGCGCGATCGAGCCGCTCGCGCCAAAGCTCCGAGTCATTTTGATCCAGCTTCCACCGTCGTTTGCGCCAAAAGACGGGAAGTCGGCGGTTCGTAAATTTCTCGAACAGTTGCCGCGGGATTTTCGTTTCGCGATTGAATTTCGTCATGTCGGCTGGCACCGGCCCCAATTCATCCGTTTAGTGGAAAAATATCGCATCTGTTGGGTCTGGGCCGATACCAGCCCGCTCAACGAGCGCAACCTTGCCCCATTCGAATTCCTACCGCGCACTACCGATTTTCTGTACCTGCGTCTGCTCGGTGATTATGCAACGAAATACGAAGTTAATGGGGGGCACAGGCATCGTTACGAAAAACTATTGTGGAAACGAGAAGCCGCCGTTGAAAGCTGGTCGCTCAAGATTGAGCGGCATCTTTCGGAAGTGCGCAATGTTTGGACATTCGTGAGCAACCATTTCGAAGGATTCGCTCCTGAAAGCTGCCAGCGGCTGGCCCAACGTCTCGGGTTCGATTTGCTGTTACCATCCGAAAGCGAGAAAATGTTATCCGAGCAGGAGCGATCGCAGCTTGATCTGTTGTAGCCGAGGATGCTGTCCTCGGCTGGGTGTGGCGACCGCGGCTAAGGTCTTACCGGATTTCGCTTGCCCCGAAATATGGCTGCAGCTTTTCTGGAATGCAGATTGAGCCATCTAATTGCTGATAACTCTCGATGAATGCCGCAAACAATCTGGGCAACGCCAGTCCCGAACCATTTAACGTGTGGCAGAATCGGTTTTTCCCCTGCGAATCTTTATATCGAAGGTGCATCCGGCGGGCTTGGAAGCCCTCAAAGTTCGAGCAACTCGAAACTTCGAGGTATGTGTTCTGGCCGGGGGACCAGACTTCGATGTCGTAGGTTTTGGCCGATCCGAAACCCAAATCGCCAGTGCACAGCTCGACGACGCGATAATGTAAGCCGAGCAACTGCAGGACACGCTCAGCGTCGGCGGTGAGCGATTCCAGTTCGTCATACGATCTTTCCGGCGTCGTGATTTTCACCAGTTCCACCTTGTCGAACTGGTGCACCCGGATGATACCGCGGCTCTCCCGTCCGGCTGCGCCAGCCTCCCGGCGGAAACATGGTGTGTAAGCCGCAAATTTTTTCGGAAGATCGACAAAGTTTAAAATTTCGGCGCGATAAAGATTGGTCACCGGCACTTCAGCGGTCGGCGCGAGGAAAAGCTGGTTTTCTTCCAGCCCGTACATGTCAGCCTCGAATTTTGGCAGCTGCGATGTGCCGATCATGCAATCGCGGCGGACCAAAAAAGGCGGGCTGATCTCGCGATAGCCATGTTCCCGTACGTGCAGGTCGACCATGAAATTTATCAACGCGCGTTCCAGTTTTGCGCCTGCGCCCGTGAAGCAGATGAAACCGCTGCCGCTCAATTTCGCGGCCCGTTCCAGGTCGAAGAGCTTCAGGTTAGCACCGAGCGCAACATGATCGGCAGGCTCGGTTAATCGCGGCTTTTCGCCCCAACTGCGCACCAGGCGATTGGCGCGTGGATCTTTGCCGATTGGGACACTCTCATGCGGCAAGTTCGCAATCTCCAGAAGCAGGCCTTCTTCTTCCGCCTCGGCGGCGGCAGTTCGCTTATGAAGATCGACAATTGTTTCGCCGATTTGCCGGACACGTTCCTGGAGCTCGTCCGTCGCTTCGCTGCGCGACTTTTTGCCGCCGATCTCTTTGCTCAACCGTTTGCGATCGGCGTTCAATTGTTGCAATGCGGTTTCCACTTTTCGGCGCTCCGCATCGACGCGTAGGACTTCGTCGATCTTCGCTTCATCGCCGCCGCCGCGCGTCGCAAGTCGCTCACCGACAAAATCCGGTTTCTCCCGGATTAAACGAATATCGAGCATGGCGCAGATTATCAGCGAAGTTAAAAACGTTACAAATGTTACATCGCTAAAAAAGGGGTCCCCATTGTAACATTGTAACTCTTTTAACCTTTTAACCCCGTCGTATAATTGCTCCGTGGAAAAAGTGAACCTTCTGGCCGTCGCGCTCGGCCTGGCCTGCCTCGCCGGCATTAATCTTTACCTAACGGTTTTCGCTACCGGCCTCGCCATTCATTTCCATTGGATCACGCTCGCGCCGGCCTATCAATCGCTCGAAGTGCTGGGTGATCCGGTGATTATTACCATCGCTGGCATTCTTTATTTCCTCGAATTTTTTGCGGACAAAATTCCATGGATCGACTCCGCCTGGGACGCCGTCCACACCATTATTCGTCCAATCGGCGGCGCTTTGCTTGCGATTCAGGTGCTCGGGCATCCAAGTCCTGCCTTCACAGTAATCGTCGCATTGCTCGCTGGCGGCACGACCCTCATCGCTCACACCGCGAAGGCGGCTACGCGTCTCGCCACCAACACATCGCCGGAACCATTTTCGAACATCGGCCTGAGTCTTGGCGAAGATGCCGCCGTGCTAGGTGGACTCGCGCTGGTTCATTTTAATCCCCTGCTCGCCCTCTCAATCTTTGTCCTCGGCATAGCTGTGTTCTTGTACTTTGCGCCAAAAATCCTGCGCGCTATGAAAGCGAAGATCTGGCTCTCATGGAAAAAATTGAATGGACCAGCCGATCTCAGCGTACCGGTAAAACTACCAGTCACATTGCCAGCGCGCTTCGCACCTGTTTTTAGCCGCGAAAACGTTTTACACGAGACGATCGCATGGGCTACACCCTGTATCAGCGGACGCAGTGGCCGCCTGCCGGCGAACCTTTTCGGCGCGCTCGTCGCGACAAACGAAGAGCCAAGCAAACTTTTGTTCGTGGCGCGAAAAAGCGGGCGCCCGTTTGCCAAAACCATCGAACTCGACGACTCGATGATCGCGCACGAGCCCAAATTTCTTTCAGAAAATCTGATTATTTTCCCCAAGGTGGGCAAAGGCGCGAGGTATTCATTCATCCTTCCGCGCTCAAATGCGGC
>QHOJ01000094.1 GCA_003218735.1 Verrucomicrobiota bacterium | reverse complement strand
TCAGCGAAGAGCGCGCTGATCTTCTGACGCGAACTATTCGTGCCTAGCGTGGCATTTCCACCCGGGCTGCTCGCTGCCTGGTTTCCGCCGATGCCAAGAACTGTGACACCCGGCGCGGCTGTGAGGGCGGTGCCCTGGAAGGTCACCGTCGCCCCTGCAGCTTGAGCTGGGGCGAACAATATGAAAATGGATGCATTGGAAATATTGTCAGCAGATGTTCCGACAATATTATTGCCGTTTATCCCGTAGCTGATCGGTGTCGTTGCATCGCCCAGTTCCGATGGTCCCCGTACATCGAAAGGCGATTGAAAAATATTCCAGGCGGCGAGGTATTTCGGATGCAGTTGCCCCATCCAGGCTACTGTGGCTGAACCGGGGAAGGCGCCATCGTTGTCATTCAGATAGAGCTGCGTCGCGATTCCGATCTGGCGCAGATTGTTCATGTCCTTTGTTACTTTCGCTTTTTCCTGAACACCGAGTAAAACCGGGTAGGCGATGGTGGCGAGAGTTGCAATGACCGCCATCACGATAATTAATTCGATTAAGGTGAAAGCGCGCGAAAAGTTCCTGATCATTGGCTTCGTTGGTTAACACGCCAGCAGAGTGATGTCCAGTCCGACGATGAAGCGAAAATGCAATGGTGCGGAAGATTGCTTGACAAAACAACTCCGAGTTTGTGTATGTAAGCCATGCCCGAACCAGCTGATCAAAATCAACCGCCGCCTGTGCCGAGTCCGGGCCCTGAGACAGGCCCGAACCCTACATCAACCGGTTTGCCTTCGAACGTGGCTGCAGCAATAGCCTGCATTCCGCTCATAGGCGGCATCATTTTTTATATCCTGGAGAAACACGACAGCTTCGTGCGTTTTTATGCCATGCAATCAATTATTTTTGGCTGCGCGTGGTTCCTCTTCAACATTGTGTCGGCGGTGGTGCATGTGGTCTTCGCGGCAATTCCAGCTATTGGCGGCATTCTGGTCTTTTTCTGGGCGATTATCGCAGCGCTGGTTCATTTGGCCTTTCTGGTCATCATGATTATCACAATCGTGAAAGCGTTCATGGGTGTTCGTTGGGACATCCCGTATATTGGACCCATTGCGCGGAAACAGGTCGAAGGAGCGGCATGATTTTGTAGGGCGTCTGTGTCAGACGCCTGGCGTTTCACAGAAACGTCTTAATTTACGTTCGTAGCAATTTCACTACGACTTCAGTTAAAATCAGCTCATGGTCGAGCTGGCTGGTCACGAGCTGAAGATTCGCATCGAGACACGCCTGCATTGCCTCAATCAGTTGTTTCGTCTCAAACCTATGCGCTTGCTGTGCGGCGATGCCCAGGGCATAGGCATTGAGCGATCCGTCCTTCTTACGCGGAAGATGTTCGGTGGCATCGGTGGGCAGGCGATTAACGGTTGAAATGAATTGAAATGGCGCGTGCGGGCGCGGCAGCCGATGGCGTTCCATTAGATCTTTGGCGAGAAGTAAATTGCGGATCGTTGGAACAATCGCGACCAGTAAAATGCCAATGGCACTTTCTCCTTGATCCAATAATCGTCGCACAAGTGTCAACGCGAGTTCGAGATCGCGCATCGCCAGCGCACTGCCCAACTCGAAAATGACTCCGGCGCGCGAAAGAGGGACGAGTTCGCGGACAATATGGACAGTAACTGGTGGCACAGCCGTCTCGGCTGTCGGGCTGGCGCCAAGAAAGATGTCAATCTTCTCCAACTCGTTCTCGATTTGGCGCGTGTCGCCGCCAGTCAGTAAAACGAAGAGATCAAGCGCGTCGTCATCGAATTGCAGTTTCCGCTTTTGCGCGTGGCTGCGAACGATTTCGATCGCTTCCTCTTCCCAGCCACTACGGCCGGAATCGAGTCGATCGAAGATCTGGATCTCCGCTCGTTTGGCCAGTGACCTATAAAACGAGCGACGCTTGTCCACTTCGGTGGCGCTGATCAGGAAGATCACATCAGACCCGAGGCCGTTTTCGATCAAGTCTGATAATTCCTCGAGCGCAGATTGAACGCTCGTCGTCCGGCCAATCGTGGTGTCACCTAGAAAATTCGCATTTTTCAGCCAAACCACCTTTGTGCTGCCGAAAAAAGGCAATGTTTGTAGTGCCTCGATTGTCGATCTTATCCGCGCCGCGGCTTGCTCGGCGTTATCGGCCGCGCCATCGATCACTTCCCGTCCGAAATCGCCCCCGTCCGGTGGCGTCAACTCGGCGGCGAGTTCGGTGGCCACGCGTTTAACTTCGCTTTCATCGGACCCGACCACTGCATAGATCTGTGAGGTTGCCGCTTTTGTTTTCGCTTTTGGCATCGGAGATTTCTTCGCACGCGTCGCGAGGATTACAAGATCGTGTCGGTCGAGCGCGAGCTCGGGAGCACAAGCTGCCAGCCTGTCCTTTTCGGCAGCCTGCCGAAAAGCCCTTCGGACGTTCGATTCGAGGAGATGTTGCAACGCGTGAAGTCGTCGGCAAGCCGCCGACGACAACAGGCTAGAAGCCTGTGCTCCCCAGAAATTCAAACCCGCGAGCGTCGGCGACCGGCGTTGCGCGAATACTTCACTGGCCTTCGTTTTGGTTCGATCTTCGAAATTCCGGCGCCGTTTTTTACTTCCATGATTTGATCGCGCAAAAGCGCGGCCCTTTCGAATTCGAGATTCGCCGAGGCGCGCTGCATTTCGTCTTCGAGTTCACGCAGCAGTTCGGTCACATTGAAATCGCCGCCGGCTTCCTGAATGACCGAGGCGGCGATTTCGCGTCCGCGCAAAATGGTGTGCAAACTCTCCTGCACCGCGCGCCGGACGGTTTGCGGTGTGATGCCGTGCTTCTCGTTGTATTCCATCTGCTTGCCGCGCCGATATTCCGAGATCGACATAAGCGCTTCCATGCTTTGCGTGACTTGATCGGCAAACAAAACAACTTCGCCATTCACATGCCGAGCGGCCCGACCCGCCGTTTGGATGAGGGAAGTCTGGCTGCGCAAAAATCCTTCCTTGTCTGCATCGAGAATACAGACGAGCGAAACTTCGGGAAGATCGAGACCTTCACGGAGCAAATTGATCCCGACCAGAATGTCGAAATCGGCCGCGCGCAAGCCGCGCAAAATTTCGACGCGCTCAATCGTGTCGATGTCGCTATGCAAGTAGCGCACTTTCAAACCAACATCGCGCAAATAATCGGCGAGGTCTTCGGCTGTCCGTTTCGTCAGCGTGGTTACCAGAACTCGCTCGTTTTTTTCCACGCGCTGCCGGCAAAGCTCAATCGTGTCGTCGATCTGATTTTTCAGTGGCTTGAGCGTGATTTTAGGATCGAGAAGGCCTGTTGGCCGAATAATCTGCTCGACTACGAGCGGCGCCCCAGGCGTGTGCACATCGAATTTTTCCGGCGGCTGGTCGGTTTTTGAAATTTGTAGGGCGGCCGCTACGGCTGCCGTTTTCTTCGGCAAGCGATGCGCTTGCCCTACAATTTGCCTATGATTTTCACCTGGCAGAACAAACGGTACTAATTCCTCTTTGCCAATCCGCTGTCGCTTATGCGGGAAGTAATTTTTGTTTCCGACAATGCTATTTTGAATCTCGAATTCGGCCGGTGTGGCGCTCACATAGATAATCTGGTTGGTCATCTTCATGAACTCCGGAAAATTGAGCGGCCGATTATCGAGCGCGCTCGGCAACCGAAATCCGTAATTAACCAGCACAGTTTTCCGCGACCGGTCGCCTTCA
>QHOJ01000049.1 GCA_003218735.1 Verrucomicrobiota bacterium | reverse complement strand
TCGTTCGCGTGAATGGCGTACGGCGACTCTTCGCCTTCAGCGATCAGCCCCGCACGAACGGGATTCTGCCGGATGTACTCATGTTTTTCTGCCTGGCTCTCATCGTGCCGCAATCGATGATCGAAAAAATTCCGCTGCCAATCGATCTTCGCGATTCGCGTTGTAATTCGTTTGAAGTCGCGAATTAGATTTGAAAGCTGGGCATTACCTGGGACTCCAATGAACAGGTGCAGATGATCCGACATCAAGAAGAATCAATGTTACATACCACCTTTGCGACGCGTGATACCGAGGCGCGGTCTCGAAGATCGCTGAGGCCGTCTCATCACAAAGCTGATTCAATCATGCACCCGGCAGCAAATTGTGATGAAATATGTCGCGCCAAATCGCCCGTGAAAATGAGCGGAATGGTCCAGCGGCTTTCGGATAGGGCGTGTGGTTTTGGCGTTGTTGCTCACCTGAGACGGGCGATTGAGGTCAATCGCCCCTACCTGCGGCAAACAGTACGGCCGCCGTTATTTCGGCGAGCGGGAGTCGGCGTGTGTTTTGACATCGCGCCGTTGTTTGTCAACTACGCGACGCAATTCCCGCTCCATCGTTTTGAAAGCGTCATGGATAACCTTATTGAGCGGCTGGTGCGTGCCGTTGTCCTTTTGCTTTTCATCGGCCACGAGTTCGTGACCGCGCGAAACGGTTACGTCGATGCGACAACGGTACGGGTTTCCCTTTTGGTGGGTGTGATTGGTTTGCTCGATGGCCACATCGCAGCGGTTAATGTGGTCGCAAAATTTTTCCAGCCGCGCGGCTTTTTCGAACACGAGATTGTCAATCTGGTCGGATTTCTCCAGACCCCGGTAACTGATTTTAACAGGCAGTTGCATGATTAATTAGATACTAACGCGCGCTCCGGCGTTGAGCGAAGTAAAATGTTGCAGCGTAAGCCTCACATCGGCTGCAGCGAACGAAAGTGCGTCGGCAATTTTGAGGGTTCAGTCTTGACCAGATCGGATTTGACATGTTCGACGATCCGGTCGCGCACGCTTGCGGGCAAAAGATCGACAATGGCAGCGTGGATCGATGCCGGCGCGGCAAACGACCAGCCCTCGACGCCGTCGCTCTGCACAATCTTTACGATTTGATCGGCGAGTTGTTTGTGAATGCGCCGGTCGGTTTCGGTTTCAAGCTGCGTCCGCTCCGCGATCGAATTTGCATGACGCCCGCCCGCGCCATCACTCACCGGAAAGCGGCCGGCCAGATCGCTTACTTTGTCGACCAGTTTCCCGTGCGCATCCGTGATATTGAATGCCTGCACCAGCTGTAAGCTCGGTCCGCGCGTGGGCGTCTCGTCCACCCGATATGCTTTTAAACTGCCGCGGTCGGTGACGATGATGAGAGAACTCGGTGTCATGGCGAATCAGGGACCAAGATTGGTCGCGCATGAAAAGCACACATTACATTTCTATAACTAATTCGTGTCTCACGACAAGATCGCGCTGCCCGGATTTCCATGTCGAGCGTAATCGCGCGGCCTATTTCCCGCGAGCGCGTTCTTCTTCGGCGCTGAGCGCGGGAAATTCGACCTGGCGCTTTTTCCACGATTCCTCGCGAGCTTGAGCATGCGCGCCGGTGATCAGTTGAAGCAAACATGCGGCGCGACCGCCAAGATCGACATCGTCGCCTGAAGCGAATTTTTTCGGCTCAGTGAAGAAGCCTTCGGCATTCATCGTGTCGAGGATAAGTTGCCATTCAATGTGTTCCTGGCCCGGCAGGACAAAAGGGATCGGCTCATAATGTGCATTGACCAGCAACAAAAACGTCTCGTCGCGGATTGGCTCACCTTTAAATGTGAGGACGTCCATTGTGTCGCCGCTTAAAAGCATGCCGAGACAACGAACAAACGGGTGCGCCCATTCTTCCTCGCTCATTTCGTTACCACCCGGATTGAACCACATCACATCCCTGATTTCCGAACCTCGAATCCGCCGGCCCTGGAAAAATTTCGGACGGCGAAAGACCGGGTGATCTCTCCGGAGCTGAATCAGTTTTTGGGTGAATCCAAGCAATTGATTCTGCTTTTCATCGCGCGCCCAATTAAACCAACTGATCTCATTGTCCTGGCAATAAGCGTTATTGTTTCCGTTTTGCGTCCTGCCCCATTCGTCGCCGCCGCAGAGCATCGGCACGCCTTGCGAAAGAAACAGCGTCGTCAGAAAATTCCGACGCTGACGTTCGCGCAGCGCGTTGATTTGCAGGTCGTCGGTCGGACCTTCGATGCCGCAATTCCAAGATTGGTTATTGTTGTCACCGTCGCTGTTGTCGTCGCCGTTCGCTCCGTTGTGCTTCTCGTTGTAGCTGACCAGGTCGGTCAACGTGAAACCATCGTGCGCGGTAACAAAATTTATGCTCGCGTAAGGACGTCGCCCGCTGTGCTGATAAAGATCGGGACTGCCGGTGAGCCGGTAAGCCATTTCACCGACACGGCCCTCGTCGCCTTTCCAAAAACTGCGCATCGTATCGCGATATTTGCCATTCCATTCCGCCCAAAGCACGGGAAAATTCCCGACCTGGTAGCCGCCCTCGCCCACGTCCCACGGTTCCGCGATTAACTTGACCTGCGAGAGCACAGGGTCCTGGTGAATGATTTCGAAGAAGGCGTGCAGCTTGTTTACGCCTTCGTGATCGCGGGCCAGCGTGGAAGCGAGATCGAAACGAAATCCGTCCACGTGCATTTCGAGAACCCAATAACGCAGGCTGTCCATCACCAGTTGAAGCGCGCGTGGATGGAGCAGATTAAACGTGTTGCCCGTGCCCGTGAAATCCAGATAAAAACGCGGATCATCCGGACGCAACCGATAGTAAGCGAGATTGTCGATTCCGCGGAAACAAAGCGTCGGCCCGAGATGGTTCCCTTCGGCAGTGTGATTATAAACCACGTCGAGAATTACTTCGATGCCGGCCGCGTGGAGATTGCGCACCATCGATTTGAACTCGGTGACTTGTTCGCCGAATTGCCCGCTGCTCGAATACGCCGCGTGCGGCGCAAAAAATCCGATCGTGTTGTAACCCCAGTAATTCTTCAGGCCGCGATCGATCAAAACCTTATCGTCGATATGCGCGTGCACCGGCAATAGCTCGACTGCCGTGACGCCGAGTTTCGTTAAATAATCAATTGCCGGCGCGCTGCCGAGACCCGCGTAGGTGCCACGCAATTCCTCAGGCATTTCCGGCCAAAGTTTACTGAAGCCTTTTACATGCAGCTCATAAATCAGAGACTTGTGCAACGGAATGCCAGGTTTCCCGTCTCCTTGCCAGTCGAAAGCGTTATCGATTACGACCGACTTTGGAACGCCCCACGCATCATCGCGGAAATCCTGGGTCAAATCTTCGTTTGCGCCGCCAACGACATAGCCAAACATCTCGTCCGCCCAGTTCACCTCGCCTGCGATCGCTTTCGCGTATGGATCGAGAAGGAGCTTTGCGCTGTTGAACCGCAGACCGCGTTCCGGATCATACGGGCCGGAAACTCGAAAGCCGTACAATTGTCCGGGTCGTACTTCGGGCAAAAACACATGCCAGACCTGATCGGTATGTTCGGTCACAGGAATCCGAACATTTTCCTGGCGCGCGTCGATGTTATTGAAGAGACAAAGATCAACCGAAGCGGCTGCTTCCGAAAAAAGCGCGAAGTTCACACCGTTGCCCAGCCAGGTCGCGCCAAGTGGATACGGATAGCCGAGCCAAGTCTTTACCGACGTCATAAAGGCGCCGGTTTCTATCGAATACGGAGGGCGTTGGCAATTCCAGATTTGATGTTGATCCGACCTGCGCCCCCTCCACTTGTCGATGTACGTCCGCGACCGCAGAATATCGAAAGGGTTGAACGATCTGCCTGCACGCCCCTTTTTTGCAGGAAACCGCAATGCGATTGCCTAATCCATTAGTCCTGGCCGCGATTTACGGCCTTTCTGAGCTTTACCTCGCTCTGACTCGCCGGTCGCGAACGCAAGCGATTTCCCGCGACCGCCGTTCGCTCATGCTTCTGTGGACAATCATCATTGTCAGTCTTTGGCTTGGTATGCAAATGGTCTGGCTCTTCCGCAGCGCAACCATGCGGTACCTGCGCGAGTTTTACCTGGTCGGTTTTTTGTTATTTCTCGGCGGCCTGATTTGGCGCTGGTACTCGATCGGCTATCTGGGTCGCTATTTTACCGTTGACGTGGCAATCTCAGCTGAACATAAGCTGATCGATTCCGGCCCGTACCGATATATCCGGCATCCGACGTACACCGGCGCGCTGCTGGCTTTCCTCGGCTTGGGATTCTGCTTTGGAAATTGGTTGTCGATCTTGTTTATGACTGTGCCGATTATTGCCGCATTCCTCTGGCGCATCCGGATCGAAGAACGTGCGCTCACTGATGCGCTCGGCGAAGAATACCGCGCCTACACGCAGCGGACAAAACGATTAATTCCGTTCGTTTACTAGCGTTACAAATCGCGCAGCACGTTCTGCGCCTTTTCGACGTCTGAAAGGCGCAGGATGATGAGACCTTTTGCGGCTTTAGGGCTACCGGCGAGATAAGCGTATTCGATATTTACTTCCGACTCCGCGAGGCGCTCGGCAATTCTTGCGAGGACGCCTGGTTTGTTATCGGTTTCAATCATAAGCACGTCAGATTCGAGGGCGAGCACGCCGGCTTCGCCCAACAGCATGAGTGCCTTGGTCGGATTGCTCACCACCATGCGCACGACGGAATGATCGACCGTGTCGGAAGTAGCGAGCGCGTGGATATTAATTTCGGCTTTCGCCAGAGCCTCACACACGCGGGCAAGCGCGCCGGGACGATTCGCAAGAAAGACCGCGAGCTGCGTTGCCGATTCGATCGAGAGCTTTGGATCTGGGTTCATGGCACTTTCAAAGTGATACCGGGAATGACTTCTGACAACTCATCAAAGTTCAACGTTGACTCGGGAATTATTTCAAAGCCAGGAAGCAAATGCCCACGCAAACACCAGGAAGACGCGAGTCCGCTCGTTAAAGATGCACTGCGAATGCGACTGTCGATTCAAGCATGACCAGTACTATTGAAAATCGCCGCGTGAGGATGCCGGCACCGGCGAGGACGATTGGTTTTGTTACGGCATGCTCCATTGTGATTGCCAACATCATCGGCACCGGCATCTTCACGAGCCTCGGTTTTCAACTACCGGAGATTCATTCGGGATTCACGCTGCTCATGCTGTGGGTCGTCGGCGGTATCGCAGCGCTTTGCGGCGCGCTCTGTTACGGGGAGCTCAGCGCCGCGCTGCCGCGCTCTGGAGGCGAATATCATTTTCTCTCACAGATTTATCACCCGGCGCTCGGGTTTATGGCGGGATTCATTTCTGCCACGGTGGGCTTTGCCGCGCCGATCGCACTCGCCGCCATGGCTTTTGGCAAATACATGCACGGCGTCCTCGGCTTTGGTTCACCGGTCATTCTCTCATTTGCGGTCGTTTGGCTGGTCGCAATCTTTCATCTCAAGAACTTGCAGGTCGGCAGCGCGTTCCAAAATCTTTGGACGATCGTGAAGTTGCTCTTAATCAGCACGCTCATTACAGCTGGATTTTTCGTCGAACCAAAACAAGAAATCACTTTTTTGCCGCAGCCCGGCGACACAACGTCGATCTTCAGCGGCGCGTTTGCGGTCGCCCTTGTCTACGTGATGTATTCCTATTCGGGTTGGAACGCATCGAGCTACATCATCGGTGAAATTAAGAAGCCGGAGAAGAACGTTCCGAGGTCGCTGCTCGCGGGAACGCTCGTCGTTGTTGCGGCCTACGTTCTGGTGAATGCGATTTTTCTCGTAACCACCCCGCAAGAGGAAATGCGTGCGCAACTCGAAGTCGGCTTGATTGCGGGCAAACATATTTTTGGGGCAAACGGTGGGCGAGTTGCCGGCGCGGTGATTTGTCTTGGCCTGGTTTCCGCAATCAGCTCAATGACGTGGATCGGGCCGCGGGTCAGCATGTCGATGGGGGAAGATCATTGGTGGTTACGACTGCTTGGCCGCAAGAATCCTCACGGCATTCCCACTAACGCCATGGTGCTGCAGTTGCTCATCGTGAATTTGCTTTTGCTTACGCGAAGCTTTGAAAACGTGGTGCAATACACCCAATTTAGTCTGTTGCTCTGTTCGCTGTTCACTGTGCTGGGCGTGATGGTGCTGCGCGCAACACACCCGGAAATCGCCAGGCCTTATCGGGTGTGGGCTTACCCGCTGCCCCCGATTATTTTCGCTGCCATCACCCTTTGGATGATGTTTTATCTTCTGCGTTGGAGGACAATTGAATCGCTGGCCGGGCTCACGACCGCGCTCGTTGGCCTGTTGCTCTACTTTTGCGCAGGGAAACAGCTCCATCGCTCCGTATGAAAAAGCTATCTTTCCGAAAAACAGTGGCGAAGATTTCGCTGTCAATCCTCGCGACCGCGCTAAGCGTTTTCGCACAAGAAAATCCGGAGATTGCGCCTCGTGCACTGCCGATAGTTGCAGGACCTAATGATATCGCGCGCTTCCTTGCTGGGATGCCTGCGCCGGAGAATTCTCCGCTCGCGCCGCTCACGCGCGATCCGGCATGGCAGGAGCATTCCGCATTTTTTGAGAAAGAGTTCACCAAACTCAATCTGCGCGAACTCGGAAAACTGCACGCGTGGGAGGAGACTTATTTTCCAGAAGCGACACAACCGATTCCGGTTGCGTTTTATATGTTCAGCGGTCCCGATCTTCTTTATATCGACCAATTTTTTCCGAAAGCATCCGTATATGTGCTTTGCGGAAAGGAGGCGATGGGGCCACCACCGGATCCGCTGCGCATCGCGAACCTCTCCGGCGCGCTCGGCAATCTGGAGAACGCAATGAAGTCCTCCCTCGCTACCACTTACTTCATCACCAAAGACATGAAAATCGATCTGCAACAGCAGAACCTCAATGGCGTGTTGCCGATCCTTTACGTTTTCCTTGCACGCGCCGATAAATCGATCAGGAATGTGACGTTCGGCTCTCTGAGCAGCAACGGCGCCTTTCAGGAAAGCGCGCCGAAGAAAAAAGGGGGCAGCATCCCGGGAGTGCGAATCAACTACACCGATAACCAATCGGGCGATTCTCAAACACTCTATTATTTCACCACCGATATTTCTGATGGTGGAATCAAATCGAATCCGGGTTTCTTGAAATTTTGCGAGCGATTTGGCACCGGTTCGAGTTTTCTGAAATCATCTTCCTATCTGATGTTCGAGGAGGGCTTCGCTACCATCCGCAATTTTATTCTCGAGCACAGCAACAGAATTGTGCAGGACGATTCCGGAATTCCATTGGCCTATTTCAATCCAGGTAAGTGGAACCTGCGCCTTTTTGGCAATTATCTCGGACCAATCGAGCTCTTCAAACAACATTACCAGCCGAAACTGCAGGAGCTCTTTGCCCAAAGCAGTCCGCCGCCGATTGACTTCGGCTTTGGTTATCGCTGGAATTACAAGGAAGCCAATTTGATGGTGGCAGACCGTAAATGATGACTACTGAAATCTTCGGAACCAGGAATAGGGAAAAACGTCACCAGGACAATCGGTCGCCCAGCGCGGCGGATTCATTTCACGATGTGGCCGGACAACGATATCGTGACCGGCGGTCTTGCCGCAGCGCTGCCGCAAGTAGCGGATTAGCTCTTCGCACGATTCAAGTTGTGCACGGGTCGGCTGGTCGCGATTGAAATCGCCTACCAGACAGATGCCGAGCGAGATGTTGTTCAGGTAATCGCTGTGGACATGGCCGCCGTTGATTTGGCGGCGCCAGCGGTCGCCGACTTCAATCTGGCCGTTGCCGGTCGATGTCCCATTGCCAATCACGAAGTGATAAGCAAGCCCGTTCTGCATTCGCCGGACATGCCGATGATAATAATCGAACACACGCGCATTGCCCTGGCGCGTGCCGCTGTTATGCACAACAATGAATTGCCAGCGCTGTCGCTTCACCGGAGCGCGGCGAATTTGTTCGATCACCGAACGCGTGAGATAGCGATAACTCTCGCTCGACCTCGACCGTGACCAGGGCCAAAAACCTCTGCGCGGTGGCGGCGTCGGTGGAGGCTCCAGGCCCTGCTCTTCCTCGAAGCCGGATTTCTCGATTACCACTTGGGCTGGCTCGCCGGCAGGAACGGCCGGCGAAACCTTTGGCTTCGGCGATACCGTGGGAGCCGGCACAGCAATCGCGTGCGGTGACGGCGGAGACGGACTTTCAGATCGAACGGGAGACTGTTCGGGGGTCGGTCTGGGACTTTTCTCAGGCTTTGGCGTTTCGCTTGCTTCTGAGGTTCCTTTTGCTTTGCCTTTCGCAGTTTTTTTTGGAGTTGGCGACGCCTTCTTCTTCTTCCGGGTTGATTTTTCCTTTCCGGCTTTTGCCTTTGGCGTAGGACTCGGTGATTTCTTGGCTTTTTCTAAAGCGGTAGTTGGTTCAGGCGTTTCGCTCGGTTTTGGCCTGGGGCTTCTTTCTTCTTCGTCGGATTTCTTCGCCGCTTTGGCTTTTGCAATCGGGGGGCTGGGCGATTCCTCTGGTCCAGCTGATGCGCCAGTTTCGTCACTCGATTTGCGTTCTACCCGCTTTGCTTTTGCAATTGGGCTCGGTGATTTGTTAGGCGTCGGCGACGAGATGCGATGCGTCGTATGCCGTCTTTCTGCTGATTCTTCGCGCTTGTCTTCCTCATCGCTGCCGACCTGCGCGCGAAGAAGACTGCCTACGATCGCGCTGAGCGCGAGCGCAGTTGCAAGCCAGAGGCGAAAGCGAACCACTGTCGCGGAGCGTAACAGAGCACGCGGCGCGATCAACTCGCGAAAGCGCTGCTCGCGAATCTATTCGGAGTTCAGAGTCAGGCTGGGCGCGCAGCAGGCGCAGTTCCCCGCGCGGTCCTTTCACGCATGCGTTCGCGCTCCCGGCGGAGAATCGCGTTTAATTTCCCGCCGAGAAGCAGGAGAAAACAGGTCAAATACATCCAGGTGAGCAGCACGATAATTGACGCCAACGCGAGATAAGTCGGATTGTAACGATCGTATTTTGCCACGTAGAGCTGAAAGAGCTTGGTCGCGATAACCCAGCCGATGGAAAAGAAGATCGCCCCTGGCAACGCTTGACGCAGCGTGAGATAATTGACCGGCGTCAGGAGATAAAGCAGAAGCGCGAGAATGACCAGTGCTACTGCCGTGAAGGGCAAACTTAACGCGGCCACCCATTCCTGCAGCGGGATCTTGAGCTGGAAATTAACTTCTGCAACTCCAGCGAGCGTTTCGCCGAAGACCATCGCGTTAAAGCAGAAAAGAATGATGATGCCAAACCAGAAAAGCAGCAGGAACGAGATGATGTACTTCGACCACCAATGGGGATCTTCTCGGACGCCATGCGTTTCCGTCAACGCTCGAGAAATAGTGGCGATAAAAACCGTGCCAAAATAAATCCCGACGACAATCCCCGCGTTTGCGAGCAGACCGCTCGATCCTGTGACCACCACGCTGGCAACCGCTGTGTCGAGGATGTCCTGCACTTTGGGGTCGGGTGGCATGAAGCTTTGCAAGAGAAGAAACATTTGATGCAACTTAGCCGGATCGGTGCCGAAGAGACCGAGCAAATGCCAGAGAAAAAGCAGACCCGGCGCGAGGGCGAAAAGAAGCAGATACGCCATCTGCGCAGCCAGACCAGTGGTGGTATCGGTCGCGGTTTCCCAAACCAAACGGCGCAGGACTCGCCAGACAAATCCGAGATATTTCATCGCCGCCCGGAGTTTACTTTGCCGGACATAAATATCCATTAAACTTCCGTTCGCTCTCCATTTCATTTCTATCTGTGTGCCTCCTGTAACGAATCGTGAAAAAGATACTGATCCTCACCGCCAGTTTCGGAGAGGGTCACAACAGCGCTGCGCGAGGAATTCGTGATGGATTGGCCCGTGTCGCGCCGACAGTTGATGTCGAATTGCGCGACCTGTTCGCGGAGACCTACGAATCAGTGAATGAGTTTGTGCGAAGAGCTTATCTGGCGGTGATCAACCGTTGGCCGCGTTCCTGGGGTTATGTTTATCGCTGGCTTGATCGCAAAAAAGATTTCGATAGGAATTTCCGGCGATTCCCGCGGCTCAAGGATCATTTCGCTACCCTGCTCGATCGTTTTCAACCGGACGTGGTGGTTTCAACTTTTCCGCCCTTTCCCTATCTGCTTCAGCAAATTTCAGGGCCGAACCCAGGCTGCAAAAGTGTGGTCGTCGTCACCGATTCGATCACGGTCAATTCAATCTGGTATCGTTGCGTCGCCGATTACTTCCTGGTTCCAAATGAACGCAGCGCGGCAGTGCTGCACGCAGCGGAAATTGCGCCGCAAAAAATCAAGACGTTCGGGTTTCCTGTGAGCCCGAAATTTGCTGATTCAATGTCGAATCGACCGTTGCCTTCGAATAACGACCGCCGAGTTCTTTATGTGGTGAACCCGCCTTCCAAGACGACACCCGAACTTGTGCGACGTCTTGTCGATCTTGATATTCATCTGACCGTCACCATTGGCCGTGCCGACAGACTTCGCATGCCGGTGGAAGAGGCAGCAGGTCATCGCAAGATCGACATCATCGGTTGGACCGAAGAGCTCCCGCACATGCTGCGCGCCAGCCATTTGCTCATCGGAAAAGCGGGTGGCGCAACCGTGCAGGAAACGATCGCCGCCGGTTGTCCCATGATCATTAATCACGTCGTTTCCGGTCAGGAAGAAGGGAATGCCCGGCTGATCATCGAAACGAATTCGGGCGTGATCGCACTTTCGCCCGAGGAAGTAATCGCGCAAGTTCAACGAACGTTTGCCAACGACGCAAAACAATGGCGCGAATGGGCAACGAACATCAGTCGTTTGAGCAGACCGCGGGCATCCCTTGAGATCGCGGAGTTTTTATTGTCGATCTAGCTGTAGCCGTCGCCCTATGGGCGACGCGGCGGGAGACTGCCTTCTCAGCGCCGCGCTTCGCACAGCAAAGCGGCTACAGGGACCAAATTTCTTTTCCCCCAGCAAAGGTTCGCAACACTTCCAACTCCGAAGAAAGAACGACCAAATCCGCCTCTGCTCCAACTGCGACACGGGCTTTCGTTTCAAGACCAATTGCTCGCGCGGGATTGTCCGTCGCCATTGTGATTGCTTCGGACAGCGGCAGACCAACATCGTCCACGAGTGTTCGGACAAGATCGGTCATGCGCGCGGCACTGCCCGCCAGCGCCGAATGGTCGGCGAGTAAACAAACGCCGGCTTCGAGGACGCATTCATTTCCGAAGAGTGAAAACTGCGATCCATCCACCAATCCTGCGCCCGCGGTTGCGTCGGTCACGAGGCAAATTCCAGCTGCACCCTTGGCTCGATACAACATTTTCATCAACGTCGCCGAAACATGATGGCCGTCTGCGATCAATTCGCAGAGAATTTCCGATTCACTCAATGCGAACTCAAGCAGGCCCGCGACACGATCAATACCGCGCCGACGCGCTGACGACATGCAATTAAACGTGTGGGTCACACTGCGCATTCCATGCGCGAATCCCGATCGCGCTTCGTCATCCCACGCATTGCTATGGCCACCGCTTACACTGACCTTGCGCGCGTGAAAATTTTCAATTGCCTCGAGTGCCCCCGGCAATTCCGGCGCGATCGTAATGCGTTTGATTACGTCCGTGTAATCGAGCAGTCGGCCCACGACCTCCGGAGTTGGGTTCTGAACGAATTCTGCGCGTTGGGCGCCGTGTTTCGTTTTTGAAATAAACGGACCTTCGATATGAACGCCAGCAATTTGTGGAATGGTAGATCGACAATCGCGCACGGCCTTTAGAACATCGACAATGGCGTCTATCGGGGCTGTCGCTGTTGTCAGCAGCAGCGAGGTCGTACCACCACTCGCGTGATAATCGCAGATCGCTCGGAACGCCTCCGCGGAAGCCTCCATTGTGTCGCGGCCGATCGCGCCGTGCACATGAAGATCGACAAAACCGGGCGCGAGATAATTTCCATCAACATCGACAACATCATTTGCCGGAGCTTTCGTTTGTTGCCGGATCTCCACAATCTTCCCGTGCTGGGTCACGATTTCCAGGCCTTCACGAATTCCATCCGGGAAAATCAGTCGTGCGTTACGGAAAATCATCTTTCGTTAGGCGAGACTCCGTCGAGCCAATGAAATCCTAGCGGAACTGATTGCGTTTGCGACTGGCAAAGTCCATTTTCTGGGTTGCGATGGACTTCGAATACGATGTCGTGATCATCGGGGGCGCGTTTTCCGGTGCCGCGACCGCGCTTATGCTCAAACGGAAACGGCCAGATGCGCGGGTGCTCATTATCGAAAAAACCGCCGAGTTCGATCGCAAAGTCGGTGAATCGACTACCGAGGTGAGCAGTTGTTATATGACAAAAATTTTGGGTCTGACCCATTATCTCGGTCATCATCAGTTGGCCAAACAGGGGCTACGCCTCTGGTTTTCAAATCAGCCTGACCAATCGTTCGATGATTGCGTCGAAGTTGGCTCACGCTATCAGAGTCGTTTGCCCAGCTTTCAAGTCGATCGCGCGAAACTTGATTCGCACATACTCGACCTCGCGGTAAAAACCGGATGCGACCTTTGGCGTCCAGCCAAGGTAACGAAGTGCGAGCTGAGTAACGCGAATGGGCAAACGGTAAATGCAGTTGTGGGTCTTGATGAGCGCAGTGTGGCTTGCCGTTGGGTTGTCGATGCCACCGGACGTGCGACAA
This sequence comes from Verrucomicrobiota bacterium, assembly GCA_003218735.1. Taxonomy (GTDB): domain Bacteria; phylum Verrucomicrobiota; class Verrucomicrobiia; order Chthoniobacterales; family UBA10450; genus Udaeobacter. Next base: position 625 of record QHOJ01000049.1, on the reverse strand, counting down.
TGCTGGCGCGGAAGCTGGGACATTTTCGTCCAAACAACGAGCATCCGATCAATGCGGTCTGGGCACGATTCAGTGGCGTCAAGCAGTGGGACAGTTACGAATGGCGGGAGCGTTTTCCCGATTACGCCAACCGGTGTCGAACGAGTCGCGAGTGGGCGACCAATCACCTTTTCGGTCGGGGTTGGTGGGTCTGGATTATTCCTTTGCAGGGCGGCGATGTCAGCGCAGGCATTGTTTATGACAAGCGCATTTTCAAACTCCCGGAAGGACCGAGCCTGGGCCAACGGTTGCATGCGCACATCCTCAGCAATCCGGTAGGCCGAGAAATTTTTGGCGCGGCACGCATCATCGAGGGCGACGTGCACGCCTTGTCGATGTTGCCGTATCACGCCGAAAAGGTTTGCGATCACGGCTGGGCAGCCGTGGGCGACGCGACCGGCTTTATCGATCCGCTTTACAGTCCAGGTCTCGATTTTTGTTCTTACACGTCTTATTACGTGGCCGACTTGCTGGCGCGCAGTTTAGCAAGTGAAGACGTTGCGGATCGGATTCGCAATTACAACCAGCAGTACCCGATTACGTATCGGTACTGGTTCGAGAGTTTATACAAAGACAAATATTACTA
>QHOJ01000093.1:5741-8719 GCA_003218735.1 Verrucomicrobiota bacterium | reverse complement strand
ATGTTGCCGCTAAATTTATCTGAATCATTGCGACGGCATCTTTTGCGCACAAAGGCACAGCATGATCAGGATCTCGAAGACGGATTTGGTACGGTGCACCTGCCATTTGCTTTAGGTAGAAAATCTCCGAACGCGGCGCGCGAATGGGCGTGGCAATATGTTTTCCCTTCCTCGCGCATCGCTGTTGATCCGCGCAGCGGCAAAAAACAGCGACATCACGTGGCCGAAGGAATTTTGCAAAGCGCGATCAAAAAGGCAGTGGACGCCTGCGGAATTGTGAAACGTGCGAACTGCCACAGTCTGCGGCATTCCTTCGCAACGCATCTACTAACTAAAGGCTAGGATATCCGCACGGTGCAGGAGTTACTAGGTCACAAAGACGTGAGCACGACGATGATTTATACGCACGTGCTCAACAAACCTGGCCTGGGTGTGAGAAGCCCGCTGGATCACATTTAATTCGTTCCATCAGCGCGCGCGTATATCCCGGCATGGCTCCCATGCTGAGATTGACGCAGCCGGTACGGCTGCTCCTACACAAACGGAGAACTTAAATGCGACGGTTGCTGACCGCCGCTACGGCAGCGGAAATGCTGCCTCGACTTTCCAGTTTGTAATCCTAGTCTCGCCAGCGGGAAGCTGACAGATTCCCTTACAGCAAAACGGATATTGGATGTCGAAAGAATTCCCCAAACGAGAACTGGAGACGCTTTGGGCGCCGTGGCGCGTAGAATATTTCGAGCGCGAAAAACCGAATGCCGACTTTCTTTCCGAGGCGGCCCGAACAAGCGATGACGCCGCGCATCTGGTGATCACGCGGCGCAAAAATGCGTTCCTGATGATGAACCGCTATCCCTATGCGGTCGGTCATCTAATGGCGGTGCCGTACCGTAAAACCGCCGACATCTCCACGCTCGGCGAGAACGAAATTGTCGAGCTTTGGAATTTGGTGGTGCATGCGCAAGTGCTGTTGCGCGCAACAATGAAAGCACAGGGGTTCAACGTCGGTCTGAATCTCGGCGAATGCGCGGGCGCGGGCATTGTCGATTATTTGCATGTGCACATCGTCCCGCGCTGGGGCGGGGATACGAATTTCATGCCGATCCTCAGCGGCACACGCACGCTCTCGGAGGGACTGCGCGCGCTCTATGACAAATTGATTGATGCGCAGTCGAAGATGGAGAGGGAGTCGCGCCAGAGCACATGAACGCAGATGCTCGACAAGAATGCTGGCCTACCTGCTGTCGTCAATGAACGCGCCTGGTGAGTGGAGTTTTGAATTCCGCTCGTTTAACGTTCCATTCCTCGGGCGAGTTTCAGGCATGGAGTTGGATTCCGCCATATCGTCACGGGCGGCGCGTTCATTCCGCTTCGCCGCTGTACGTCGCCATCACGCGCGGACGCGACGAAGTGCGCTTCATCTATCAGAACAAGCCATCGCCTTTGATCGTCGCGATGAGTGACTCCGTGCAATTCCAGACTTGGGAAATGCCGCCGTTACCAGGACCAATTCCCAAGCCAGCGGCTACTCAAGAACCGAAGCCGACAGAGAAGGAAGAAGTCGTGCCTGTCGAACTTCCAACCGAGGTGCCAGAGCAGCCAGTAGCGGCGCGCGATGGATTGATTGATTTCTTCGAGACGCATACGGCGAAGCTTCTGAATGGAACCCTCATCGTGCCAATTCCGTCTGGCGCGCCGCAATGGGAACTTGCGAGGGCACTTGGACACCCCCAAACCGCCGTGAGTCTTGCGTGCCAGCAGTAAGGTCTCTTTGTTGCACCGAACCAGCCGCTGTTTGACGACATCATTGAGGGTGTGTGAGTACTTTGGTTGTGTTCCGAATATTGTTCACCTGAATTGAGATTCGTCTGTTTGAACCGACCGCAATTGGGCTGTATCAGAGCCCTGGCTTGTGCCAGACTCGGCGGTGGGATCAAATCGCGCAAAACCAAGAAGCAGACGCTCGCCGCAGTGGGTACCTCTACAACGTTAAGCAAATCAAGAAATGTTTGTTGGACATTACAGCGTCGCGTTCGCGGTTAAGAGTGAGAGAAACAGAATCCCCCTATGGGTTTTATTCGTTGCCGTTCAGTTTCTCGATTACATCTGGGCGACGCTGGTGCTGCTCGGGATCGAGAAGCTGCGCGTCATCAAAGGATTCACGGCTGGCAGCATGCTCGACTCCTATTACCATCCGTATTCGCATAGTCTCATCGCGGCGTTCCTTTGGAGCACCGTGGCTGCCATCGGCTATAAACCATTTTGCAGTTGGCTCGGGTACCCCTACAGAAAGTCAGCCGCTTTGATCGTTGGCGTGGCTGTTTTCTCCCATTGGATTCTCGACTTGGTTGTGCATCCTCGCGATCTACCCATCTACGACAACACATTGAAAGTGGGTTTTGGTTTGTGGAATTATCGCGACCCGGAGTTTGCATTGGAGATTGCACTGCTTGTGGGCGGGATCATGCTTTACGTGGCGCGAAATGTGTTGTCAGCAACTCGCAAAACAGCTGTCATCGCCTTTGGGGTCGCCTTGGTTGTTGTTCAAATAGGCGACACGTTCGTGCCGCGCACGCCGTTGTCTGATAAGGCCACCGCGATGGGCGTTTGGATTTTCTATACGCTCTTTGTCGTTATCGCATTCTTTTTAGAGAATGCGCGAGGCCGGAGGAAAATTGATTCGCCGTGATCGTGGTTATTTTCGGCGTCTCGGGAGCAGGGAAAACCGCGATTGGCAAACTACTCGCCGAAGAGCTTGGCTGGCGATTGTATGAAGCGGTTGATCTTCATCCACACCCTAACGTTGACAAAATGCGGCGCGGTCATTTCATGAATCCGGAATCCGGCGAAATCCGGCGTTAACGGAAAACCAAGTGGACGCCGCACGGTCCGAGTTGGATTAGCAGAAAAAGTCGCACTGAAGCTGGCATTCTTCATCCGAAGTGGCAACTATCCATCATTGTTGTGAAACAGCCGCT
>QHOJ01000093.1:0-5679 GCA_003218735.1 Verrucomicrobiota bacterium | reverse complement strand
ACCCGGGGCCGAAGCAGCGGTCGCACCGGAGCAGCCGTACACAGAATAATGAGACTGTAACAAGCGATGCTTCGAATGATCAGACATCTGGCAACGCAGCGGTTGTGCCCCCGAATGGGCGCAGCGTTAACGAGGCTGCGCCGAGCGGTGCTTCGAATAATCAGACTTCTAGCAGCGCAGTCGCTACGCCCCCGAATGGGCACAACGTACGCGCAGCGAAGTCAGCCTCGGCCGCGAAAAACGGAAAGAGCGGCTTGCTTTACGGAACTCCCGTGCCTGGTAAGCAAGGCCTAGTTATCAGTCCGTTCTCGCCGGACAGCGGCTACATCGATGTCCGCAGTTTCCCGCCCGGAACGCAAGTGAAAGATCCTTACACAGGTAAGATTTTCCTTACGCCGTAACGATTTCTCTGTGAAGCCATCAACCAATATGCTCAGGAGTTCGAGGCAAGATCGACAAGTGATTGCGTTGGTACGGCCTGAAGATTAACGGCAAATGCCCAACGCCCAACGTCTGATTCTCATTCCCGCACGGTCTTGATGCGCCGGCTGAGCCAGTCGGCTTCATCGGTAAATCCGGCAGCGCGATTAACTCGCTCGAGCGCAGTGTACCGTTCGACCGCATCAAAGCCGATGTTCCATTGCAGTTTGCGCAGACAAACCGGACAGAGATGCAACGGACGGCGATCGCTTTCGGCGAGGTGATTTGAGCCGTTCATCAGGCAGTTGAAATACGTGCAATGTGCAAGGCCGAACATGTGACCCGTCTCGTGGGCGAGCACTTTGCAGCTCCGGCGTAGCAGGAGCGTCTCGTAACCGGCCGCGCGCGGCTCGCCATAAAATACCGGATCGTATCGGGCAAAGCTATAGATGCCGACGCGGTCGCGCAGCGAAGCCTGCCCGAACACGAAATTCCACGACGGCTCCGGGTAAAGATCTTCCATCGTGATGGCGAGAATGCAGAAGGCATCCGCCGGAACGCGGGCTTTGAGAAAATTGAGGACGTCGCCAGTGAGAATTTGCGGGTTGCCGGTATTTGGATTGCGGCGCGTCGTGAATTTTTCATTGTCGATCTTGATCGGCGAAAGCGCCTTTACTTCCATCGAGAAGAATGCGCCGGCAAACTCGCGCAACTTGTCGATAGACGGACTGCGTTCAGGCGCAAAATCGCCGAGTAGTTGAAGATAAATAACGCGCCGGCTCTGCGTGGGCCGATTCGGCTGAGATATTTTGAATTCATCGAAAGTTTGCCCCGGCTCCTGATGCACAGCGAGCCAGTCGTTAGGCCCTGGTTTTGGAATAGAATCAAAGCTATCGTGATCCGGCGCAAACGCTCGCTGAAGGACAACCGGCAATCCGCTAAGGTCGCCGATCGCATCGCGTATTGTTTTCTCATTAGGAGGCGTGAAAGCCATGACAACCGAAGGCAGCAATACAGCAATAGCGGCAATCATCCACATAACCGACGAGCGTCGAGCCTGTCGTCGAGCCGGTTTTGCGAAAAGACAGCCTGGAAGGTTGTTGGCCGAATCAGGCTGGAAGCCTGATCTCCATTGTGAAATCGCGGCGATTGTGAACACAAGACTCAACGCGCGTGAGGCGGTATCATTAACATCGCGCGGCTGGGCGGCCGATTCACCTGAAGCATTCAAACTTTGCGATTCTCCTTTTCCGGGCTGGATTGGGCAGTTCCGTGCCCGATGTTAATTCCCGCGACAGAATTGGGCGAAGGTGGTGGCAGGCGCGCCTGTTACTTCTTCGATGTCGGATGTCACCGCTGACCAGCGGTTTTGCTTGTTAGCTGCGTGTAGCTCCATTAACGCCTCCACCTGCCACCGCGGCAGTCCAGCTTGAAGCATTCCGTCGTGTGCGGCGGACTCCGGCACATCGACATATTTGATCTCGCGACCAGCCACTTCGGAAAGAATCGATGCTACTTCTGCGATTCCCAACGCAGCCGGGCCGGTCAGTGTGTAAGTTTTTCCTTCATGCCCATCGCTTGTCAGTGCCTCAGCGGCAACAGCTGCGATGTCGCGCGTATCGACAAAGCTTGCCTTCCCGTTTCCCCACGGCAGATAAATCACGCCGTCGCGCGGCGGAAAGTAATTGATGAAATTTTGCATGAACGAATTCGGCCGCAAAAACGTGAACGCCAGACTTGCTCCGCGAACGTGTCGATCGCTAGCGGCGTGCCATTTTCCAAACGTGTATGGTGGATCGGTCTCGGCGCCGATGACAGAAAGTTTCACAATGTGACGAATGCCCGCGCGTTTCGCCCCATCGATAAACGCATTGACAACTTCAACCTGGTTCGGCATGAGAGGCGGCAACAAAAAGACTTTTTCGGCGTCTTTCAGCGCGTCCGGGAAAGATGCCGCGTCTTCAAAATCAAATGTCGTCAGTACGACGTCCGCGCCGAATTGTTTTCTCGCCTTAGCTTGATCGCGAACACCGGCCCGGACGGGCATTCCGTTTCCCGAAAGTATTTTTGCGAGGTCTCGCCCGATCGTGCCCGTTGCTCCAGTTACCAAAATAGTTTTTCCCATACACTTTTGTTATAGCCAACAGAGGAATGCGGCAAGAGCAGGTCACATCTGGAGCGCCTTGCGCAGATGCGGCACCAGACGTTTGCTGAACTCGACGGAATCGCCGGCGGAAAGGTGCGACCATTCAGGGCAATTGAAACCGCTTAGCTCGGGATAATCTTCATAGTAAATACCAGGCGCACCGGTTTCTTTGATGACTCGATCCCAGATACCGCGACGCGGCGTTTCGCGGTCCTCGAGTTTCTTTAGCTCTCCACTGTGCGGAAAACGAACAAAGACAATTTTACCCCCGCGAGCGCGAAGTTTTTTCACAGCCGCGGCAATATCATGAAAGCGGGCTTCGATCGCCGCACCCATTTTGTTTCCAAAATCTTCTTTCGGAATATACGTCGGTGGTGGAGGCGGAGTGAAAAGGGGAAGCCAGATTTGCTGAATTCTTCTTTGCAGTTCGCTCCCCGGTCGGGCGCATTCCTCGATCATGCGAGCGCGCCGTTCCCGATCCAAAGTCCCGAAATACGGAGGGAGTCGCGGCGACACAAGGGCATAAGGACGATTGGGAATGGGCAGGCGCTTCAGCAGGTCATCAAGAGTCAACTCCTCCTGCTTGAGAAAGGCGACATGTTCTTCCAGCGGCATCGCCAGATATTGGCTGACACGTTGCGCCGGCGTTTGAGTGTGGGACCGGCGCACCGCTTTTTCCGTGCGCTCCATCGGCGGCGTACCGGGTGGCGCGACGAACAAGCGCGGCACGATACTGCAAATAATTGTGCCGTGAAAATTTTCGTCATTGGCGAGATCGGCCAGCACCGGATATGCACAGCTTCCGCCCATCGCGAGCTGGACCGGACGTTTGCTCAGGCCCTTTTGCAATTCGTCAAGATCGAGATCGAACCAGGCGCGCGAATCGCCAATGATGACGACAGACTCAGGTTTCACGCCCCGGCGCGCCATCGTCCAGAGATCTTCGTTATCGTTGAGCGTGGGTCCGTAACCGATCGAGCGACAATAGAATTCCCATGCGCAGGTGGCAGCAATAACGATCAGCACAACAACGACTGTGATGCCGCGCCATGGCACCTCGGGAATCGGCCGCTCGTATTCGAGAGGAGGACCGCCATGCACGCGCTCGAGTTGGGACGGCTTGCGGAAGAACAACCGCGGCAGCTGAAGTTTGCGTTTAAAATTGGAAGTAGATGAAGGCATTGCTGCTTCCTTGAGTGAGAATGATGGCGCAGGCCATCAAGGCCCATGCAGTTGTTACAATCCAGCGCGGCAAACGCATCACGGCCGTTTCGATATTGCTATCGCGCAGTGTCCAATGAACGAGAATCATGCCAGCGGTGACGAGTACGATTTGCAACATTTCACGGGTAGTAACAATAGCATCGCCGTGGGCGTGTCCGCCAAACATGCCGTGCAACATTCGCGCGGCGACGGTGAAATCGGACGCCCGAAAGAAAACCCAGGCGATGCAAACCGCCGCGTAAGTGGCGAAGCCGGCGAAGAGTCCAGTCGCGAGGTTGTTAGCCCAGTCTTTGTTCTCGAACAAAGCGCGAACAACCCGTTCGACGACGAGATACGAGCCATGAAGCAAGCCCCAAACGACGAACGTCCAGGCCGCGCCGTGCCAGAGACCACCGAGAAACATTACTATGACGAGATTCGTCGCTGCGCGGACTGGACGAACCTGATTGCCGCCGAGCGGAATGTAAAGGTAGTCCCGCAAGAATGTCGAAAGTGAGATATGCCAGCGCCGCCAAAAATCGGAAAAGCCAATGGCCGCGTATGGAAAACGGAAATTATCCTTCAGATGAAAGCCAAGGCAGAGAGCCGCACCAATCGCGCAGGTGGAGTAGCCGGCGAAATCGAAGAATATCTGGCCGGCGAATGCCATAACACCCAGCCAGGAATCCAGCGCAACGAGCGGACCGGCATAACTAAAGATGCGATCGGCCGAACCGGAAAGCATCGTGTCGGCGAGCACGATTTTTTCGAACAGGCCAAGAGTCATGAGCAACAATCCCCACAAAAACTGGCCCGCGCGCAAACTCGACGGCCTGACAAGTTGCGGAAGAAAATCACCCGCGCGCACGATTGGCCCCGCGACCAGTTGAGGAAAAAAGGAAACGGCCAGGATGAAATCGCGTAGCGACTTCGTCGGTTTCAAAACGCCGCGATAAATGTCGAGCGTGTAAGAGAGAGAATGAAATGTGTAAAAGGAAATGCCGACGGGCAGAAGAATGTCGAGATGCGGTGGTTGATAGATGATGCCGATGCGCGCTAGTAGCCACTGAAAATTTTGCAGCAGAAAGTTCCCATATTTGAAAAAACCAAGCATGCTCAGGTTCATGCAGACGCTGCCAACCAGCCAGACGCGGCGCGAATGTCGACCCTCAGCTTTCGCGATCTGTCTTCCGAGCCAAAAATCCATCGCCGTGGTGGAAAAAAGCAATGCGGCGAACGGCGGGTTCCACGCGCCGTAAAAAATATAGCTCGCGCCGACGAGGAGATTTTTCCGCGCGTTCCAGGAACGTATGCTCCAGTAGGCAGTGACGACGACTACAAAAAAGACGACGAAGGTGAGCGAGTTGAAGAGCATGACCAGCGCGATTGCTTATCCAAGCGACATGCGAATGGCTAGTACATTTTGCCAAATCATTTTTGCGGTCGATTCTGATCTCACGGCAAAGGACAAAATCAACAAGGTTATTGATGCGTGGTGTTAGAAGAGTGAAGGGAACCTCGGGATAGATTGTTCTTTACCGGAGGCGAAACATGATCGTGATCATCTTTGGCGTCTCCGGCGCTGGAAAAACGACAATCGGCCAACTGCTCGCGAAAGAACTCGGTTGGCGGTTTTATGAGGCCGATGATTTCCATTCGCAGGCTAACATCGACAAAATGCATCAGGGCGTTCCGCTGACGGATGAGAACCGGTGGCCGTGGTTGGAGAATTTGCGACAGTTGATCAAACGATGTCTTGCCGCAGACGAGAACGCGGTCCTGGCGTGTTCCGCGCTAAAGGAAGAATATCGCCGGCATCTCCGCGTCGGCGATAATGTAAAGCTGGTTTTTCTTCGGGGAAATTACGAACTCATCGCAAATCAACTCCGACACAGGCGCGGACATTTTAT
>QHOJ01000092.1 GCA_003218735.1 Verrucomicrobiota bacterium | reverse complement strand
ATCGATCGGAATGCCCAACGCCGCAGGCGGACTCGGCACTATTGCAATTGTATTCAAGTGAACGTCCAACCTCCAACCTCCAACCCTCAACATCTAATTTGAGAATGACAAAATCCGAATGTCGAATGACGAAGCCAGAAAACGAACGCCCAGAAGCCGGAATCTGTCTGGCCGTTCGGGTTTGGATTTTTTTCCCAATCCTTTTTCGTGCGTGGTCATTGCACAGATGTTGTTCTATTGATTTGTCGAGAGTGGTTTATCTGGCCTAAAAATGGCTCGTCATGTTCACCGGTCTAATTGAAGAAGTTGGTAGTGTTCTTTCGATTCGCGCGAGAGAACCAGGCGCGCAGTTGGAAATCGCTGCGCCCCTTATTGCGGAAAACATTCACACTGGGGATAGCGTGGCCGTGAATGGCTGTTGCCTCACCCTAAGCGCTCAGCGCGCCGATCAGCTCACGTTTGATCTCCTCGGGGAAACACTCGCTCGCACGAATCTAAAAATGTTGAAGCGCGATAGCTCCGTGAATCTTGAGCGGGCTCTTCGCGGAGATGGCCGGCTCGGCGGGCATTTCGTGCAGGGTCATGTTGATTGTACGTCGCGCGTGATCAGCTTCGAGCAAAGACGAGGCGATCATCGGCTGGCCGTTGAGTTACCCACCGAGTTTGCGCGTTATATCGCTTTCAAGGGATCGATTGCTATTGATGGCATCAGCCTGACAATCGCCGAGATTTCGTCGCAAAGTTTCGCGGTCTGGATCGTCCCACACACGAAACGTCACACCAATCTTCACCATGCCAAAGTCGGCGAGGTGGTGAACCTCGAGTTCGACATTCTTGCCAAATACGTCGAGCGGATGCTTACGGCTTACGCGCCGCAGAAATGAAACCGATCGGCCGCCATTTTGCGCGCGCATATTATATAATGTACTGGGTCCCTTCGCCGTTTAACGTCTGCAAAACCCAGGTATGACAGCGCTCAAACCGCTCGGACGACGCCCTCGCCTCGTGGGAATAATCATGTCGTTGGCCGATTTGGATTCCGCGATCCGGATGCGGAAACCGCCAGATTTGTTTGAACTACGATTGGATCAACTTGCTCGAGGCCTGGACGAAGTGGAAAAGAAGTTGTCGAAATTACGGGCACCACTCATCATAACTGCGCGGCATCCCCGCGAAGGTGGCGCCAATCAATTATCAACCCAGCAGCGGCACGATTTGCTTCTGCGATTTTTGGGTCGAGCTCGCTATGTGGATGTCGAAGTGCGCTCGGCGTCCGCCCTTCGACCAGTGCTCGAACTCGCGCGCAAAAAAAATATCGGGCGCATCATTTCATTTCACGGCCTGACATCCACACCAGATTTGCGCACCTTACGAACCAAAGCACGCGCGGCCAAAGCGCATGGCGCAAATATTTTCAAGCTCGCTACGCGTACTGACAAACCGGAGCAACTCGCGCGATTGTTCGATTTCATGACAAAAAAAAATGTCGATCTCCCCGTCAGCGTTATGGGCATCGGAAAGCTTGGCGCAATTTCGCGTGTCCTGCTCGCTCATTACGGTTCGGCGCTAATATACGCACCGATTTGCCAGAGCCAGATTGAGGGCCAAATCTCGCTCGAACAACTTCGCGCCTTCGGAATCGGTTCAAGCGCGAGAGCGGTTTGACTGTGCTGGGCGGTTTGCCCTTTTAGCGCTCTGCATATCTTTATTAATAGGGAGCCCAAATGGATGAATCTATGATTTTGCCCGAGCAAGTGCCGGTCATGCCGCTGCCCGGCGCTTTGCTTTTTCCGCACGCGCTGCTTCCACTTTACATCTTCGAGCCGCGCTACCGACAGATGCTGAAGCACGCACTCGGTCATCATCGGATGTTTTGCGTCGCGCTGCTCAAACCGCATTGTGCCGACTGGCGATCGCCCGCTGATTTTTTTCACACTGCTGGCGTCGGACTCATACGCGCCTGCGTTGAGCGCAGCGACGGGACATCGAATCTAATTCTGCAAGGACTGGAGCGCGTCCGCTTCTGCAGTTTCGAACAAGACACGCCGTTCCCGGTGGCCAGGATCGACATCGTTGAGTCATGCGACGCGACAACCGTCGAGACCGAAGCACTCGGTGAAAAGGTGCTCGAGCTTTACGCGAACTTAAAAAGCGACGGCCGTCAGCTTCCGCAAAAAGTCGATCGATATCTTTCGCAATTGCACGACCCGGAAATGCTGGCCGATCTTATAGCTTCGACGTTTATCCACGATCCGTTGCGGCGGCAGCGCGTGCTCGAAGAATCTTCCCTCAATCAACGCCTCCGTCTCCTCATCAGATATTTACACGACGAAACCGGCAACATGGCCGCATAGCAACAGGTAACGCGCTTGCGGCGCAGAAAAGCCGCATGCACGTTTCGCGTCGTGCGCGTCGCTATCGTCTCAGTCGTTCTTTTTCTTTCCGGCGCCAGTGCGCTTCTTTTTCAGACTCTTTGGCTCAGACTGAGCGGCCTGGCGTTCGGCAATTCGGTCTGGGCAGCGGCCTTGATTCTCTCGAGTTTCATGACGGGCCTTGCCCTTGGGAGCGCAATCGCTGCATCGTTGACACTCCGCCGGGCAAGACCACTGCGCCTTTACGCAGCGCTGGAAGTGGCGGTGGCTGGATTCGGTTGCACGCTCGTGTTCGCAATTCCGCTGCTTGGAGAATGGTTGCGACCGATTTTCCAAGCGCTCTGGGCGCACCAGCCATTGCTCAACCTGCTGCGCTTCTCGGTCTCGTTCTTGATTCTGCTCATTCCGACGACCGCGATGGGCTTGACGCTTCCAGTTCTGCTGGAAGATCCATTTCTGAAACGATACGAATTCGGTCGCACCGTCGGGCTGCTTTACGGATTCAATACGCTCGGCGCGGTGGCCGGTGCTCTAGCCGGCGAGGCTTATCTGGTCCGCGCATATGGACTTTTCGGCACCGGCTTGAGCGCCGCCACCATGAGCTGCACGGCAGCCTTTATCGCCTGGCTCTTTTCCGCCGTAAACCCAGAAACACCCGATCAAACTTCACGGCCATCCCGGTTCCGATTGGCATTCGCAAAACCGCCGCCGTGGAATCTGCTTTTTGTCAGCATGGCAGCCGGCGGCATTCTCCTCGCGTTGGAAGTAATCTGGCTTCGTTTTTTGCGCTTATACGTCACATCCACCACTACCGCTTTCGCTATCATGCTCGCGGTCGTGTTAGCCGGAATCGGCCTCGGCGGCATCAGCTTCAGCGTGATTCCGCGGCGTTTTGCACCGCCGCGACAAGCAATTCCGATTCTTTTGCTCCTCGCCGCGATTGGGACGCTGCTCTGCTACATATTTTTTCCAGTGCCGTTTCTCCCACCGAACGTGCCTGCATTGACGAGCGAATTTTGGCAGCAGATCGGGCAATTATCATCGGCATTGATGTTTCCAGTGGCCTTCCTCTCGGGCGCTCTGCTCCCGGCAATCGTGACTTGCGTTCAATCCGACGTGAGCGGCCGGATGAACAGCGCCGGGCTCACCATTCTGTTCAATACCATTGGCGCCGCTTTAGGACCGCTGCTCGCCGGTTTCGTGTTCCTGCCCCGGCTTGGCTTTCAGACGAGCTTGATCCTTGCGGCAGCCGCCTACGCGATGCTGGCCCTGCTGACGAGCCAGAAATCGAAATGGTCGCTGCGGCGGGTCTCTGGAATCGCAATGTTTTTGCTCAGCGCCGCGTTCATCGTGACGTTGTCGATCTTTCCTTACCATCGCGACGAAATCCATTTTGCCAATGCTCGCCGTCCCTATGAAGGTGATGGTTCAGTCCTACTCAAAAAGATCGAAGGCACGGCGGATACATTTCAACTCCTGCATCGCGATCTTTTCGGCGAACCTTACTACTATCGACTCGTAACGAACGCTTACTCGATGTCCGGAACGCTGCCGCGCAGCCAGCGCTACATGCGATTGTTCGCCTATTTGCCCCTGGTGCTTCGCCCCGAAAGCGAGGATGCCTTGCTGCTTTGCTATGGGGTTGGCATTACCGCCGACGCATTCACCCGCGACGCGCATC
>QHOJ01000091.1 GCA_003218735.1 Verrucomicrobiota bacterium | reverse complement strand
AGGAAAAACAATGCCAGCATGCGCGGCGCAACCAGAAATCGGAGCGGCCCAATTCCCATGGCTTCAATCGCCTCGACTTCTTCTGAGACTTGCATTGTCCCGAGTTCCGCAGTGAAGGCCGCACCGACTCGCGCGGCCAGCATGATACCGGTAAGGAGCGGACCAAGTTCCCGCGTAAACCCGATCGCAACCAGGCCGGGAACGAGGCGCTCGGTGCCGAATCGCTGAAGCTGGTAACCGGTCAACAATGCCATCGTTAAGCCGAGAAAGAACGAAACAAGTCCGACCAGCGGCACCGAGTCGACCCCCGCGCGCTCGGTGTGACGGAAAAAACTGGCCGCGCGAAAGGGTACGCGGCCATGGCGAACGCGCTCGACTGTTTCTTCAAATGTGTGGGCGATGAACCAGAACATGCTGCCGACTTCGCGGAGGAAATTGCGACCGAACTGCCCGATTTCTTGCACCGCGACGATTGGGTTTGCCGAAAGCGTCACGCCATTCGCAGCACTTCTTTTGGTGTTGGCCATGTTCACCGGGAAGTTGCCTTAGTTCTCCCTCTGGAAAAGAAGAAAATTAAAGCGTGTTCAACACTTAACGTCCTATGAAAGCTTCCATATGCAGTCTTCCAGTCATTAAGATCGACAGTCATCCCGGCAAAATGATCACGCGTGATATAAAATTTTTTTGCACACTAAATTGCTTCTTTGCCACCGTACTATTTAGTGCCGGGGCGCTCGCTCAGGAGCAGGTAAGTCCTGCGCATCCTTCGGACCAACAGCGATCAGGCGACCAGCCAAGCATGCAAACAAGAAATTTTGGACTCGTAGTGCACGGGGGTGCTGGAACGATCGAGCGCAGCAAAATGACGCCAGAACGTGAGCGCGAATATCGTGCCGGAATCGAGCGCGCGCTGTCGGCGGGTTACGAAATTCTCAAACGCGGCGGATCGGGTCTCGACGCCACGGAGGCCGCTGTGCGCGTGTTCGAGGACGATCCGCATTTCAACGCGGGCCGTGGTTCCGTCTTTACGAACATTGAAACGAATGAACTTGATGCCGCTATTATGGACGGCAAAACGCTTGGGGCCGGCGCGGTCGCGAATTTGCGACATATCAAAAACCCGATTTTGCTCGCGCGACTCGTAATGGAAAAATCGCCGCACGTTTTAATGGCCGGCGAAGGCGCGGAAGCCTTCGCGAAAGAAAACGGCATTGAAATTGTCGATCAAAAATATTTTTACACCAAGGAACGCTGGGATGCCTTGAAAAAGGTGAAAGCGGCAGAGAAAATCAGCGCTCAGGGCGGGAAAAAATTTATCATCTCCGATCAAGATCGACATGGTACCGTCGGGGCTGTCGCGCTCGATCAAAATGGGAATCTTGCGGCAGCAACTTCAACCGGCGGAACGACCAACAAGCGCGCCGGGCGCGTGGGCGATTCACCAGTCATCGGCGCAGGCACTTATGCGAACAATGCGACGTGCGCGGTCTCCGCTACGGGTGATGGGGAGTATTTTATTCGCGCCACCGTCGGGCACGATGTTTCGGCCCTGATGGAATATCAGGGAATGTCGCTCAAGGAAGCAGCGCAAACGGTTCTTGATAAAGTGGCCAAGCTCGGCGGCACCGGCGGATTGATCGCGATTGACCACCAGGGCAACATCGCCCTGCCGTTCAATACTTCGGGAATGTATCGAGGCTATGTCGATCCAACCGGCAAATTCGTGATCGAGATTTACAAATAGACAGCTATCGTGTCGCCTTTCTCAAATTGTTGTGTCGAGGGTGGTCGAGACATCTCTTACGGTTAACGATTAGAGATTCCTCGACTTCGCTCGGAACGACAAGAATTGCGCGTGAGGACACGCGCCTCTACAACTCGCTCATGTTGCCTCCGTTCTCGGTTGTTATTCCCTGCTTTAACGAAGCCGCGCGTATCGGCACCACGATTCGGGCGACGCTGGATTATCTCTACAAAAATTCGCCGGAGAGCGAATTAATCGTCGTAAACGATGGGTCGACGGACGTAACAGGGAGGATCGCGCGCGACGTCTTTTCGGCTGCGGAGCTCACTACGCGCTTGCTCGAGAATTTTCCAAATCGCGGGAAAGGGGCTGCCGTTCGTTCTGGTTTACTTGTCGCACAAAAACCGATCGCCCTGTTTTTCGATGCGGATCTGTCAACGCCTCTGGAGGAGACGCCCAGGGTGATCGAGCCAATTGCCAATGGCGAGGTCGATATTGCGTTTGGGTCGCGCGCCTTGGATCGGCGCTTGATCGGTCAGCATCAGCCATGGCGGCGCGAACAGGCTGGCCGCATTTTTAATCTGCTTGTTCGCCTCGCTACCGATCTTCCGTTTTGGGACACGCAATGTGGTTTCAAGGCGTTCCGTATGGACGCGTGTCGCCCAATTTTGGAGGCGGCGTGCATCGATGGATTCGCTTTCGATGTCGAGCTGCTTTTTCTCGCGCGTCGCGCCGGATTACGGATCCGCGAAATTCCGGTGCGCTGGAATCATTCCGAGGGTAGCAAGGTGCGCCTTTTTCAGGACAGCCTGCGGATGTTAGGGGAAATCGTCACGCTACGACGGCCGTAGCGTACGCGCGTTGCGCTGCACAGAGGGGGCGCGCAATTCGACGCAATGCCGATTTTGCGCGCCTTCGCTTGAATTATTTCTACCCTATTTCTTGACGATCTCGGCGTTCTCGATCATCGCAATCCCGCCGCGCTCCGCAATTTTGCCCTTCACGGTGACGTTCTTGCCGCAGTATTCCGCGAGTTGATCGTTGATCGGCTTATGTTCGCCAACGACGAGGTACGCTTTGCCTTCGCTCACGATGCCGGCCGGGCCGCCCGATTTGATGCACTTTGCGCCGCACGCTTGACCATGTTTCTCGCCGACTGCGTTATGATCAACGTAACACATCATGTCGACCACTTCGCCCGTGACTTCTTTCGAAGCGGCTGCGTCTTTTCCATGCTCGTGCTCTTGCGCAACGGCAAGCGGAGAAATCGCTAAAGCCGCGACGAACGTCGCTACTACAGCGACTTTCAAGATAGTGGGTTTGCTCGATATTGAATTAAACATGAGAGAAATGTCGGCCGCTTTGCGGCGCGGTCAATTGTAGCCGCTTCGCTGCGCGAAGCGCGCTGACGTAGTTTACACCTCCGCTAGGCCGCCCACAGGCGGCGGCTACAGATTGTTCTCGATCAAATCTGCGAACTGCTCGAAGAAATATGAGGCGTCATGAGGACCGGGCGCTGCTTCGGGGTGATATTGTACGCTGAAGATCGGCAATTCCTTGTGCTGCATCCCTTCGACAGTGCCGTCATTTAAATTGATGTGAGTAACTTCGACATTGGCCGGGAGCGAGTCAGGGTCGACCGCGAAACCATGATTTTGCGCGGTGATCGCGACCTTGCTGCTTCGCAAGTCTTTGACCGGCTGATTTGCGCCGCGATGCCCGAATTTCAACTTGAATGTTGATCCACCGTACGCGAAGCCAAGGATCTGATGGCCGAGACAAATCCCGAAGATCGGTTTTTTGCCCATTAATCCGCGCACCGCTTCATGCGCATACGGGAGAGCGGCCGGATCGCCGGGTCCGTTCGAGAGAAAAATTCCGTCGGGATCGAGCGCGAGCACCTCTTCCGCAGTTGTCGATGCGGGAACAACCGTGACGCCAAATCCTTTCTGGCGCAGCAGGCGCAAAATATTTTCCTTCATGCCGTAATCGTAAGCGGCAATGCGAAATCGGATTGGGGGAAGCGCGCATTTGCTTCCGCCACTGTCGCGCGCAATCGACCACGGAGCGCTTAAAGTGTCGTCAGGATCCCATTGATAAATTTCGTGGGTGGACACTTCGCGCACGTAATCCATTCCAGTCACGCCTTGGCCTTCGATTGCCCGTTGCGTCGCTTCCTCGGGCGAAATCTCTTCCGTTGTTAAACAAGCTTTCATCGCGCCGCGGGTGCGTAGATGCCGCGTTAATGCGCGTG
>QHOJ01000090.1 GCA_003218735.1 Verrucomicrobiota bacterium | reverse complement strand
CGAAATGTTGGTCTGGAAAATATTCAGACGATTGTCGATCTTTCCTTCGTTGGAGACGATTATGCGAATTGGCGCTGGTGTTTGTCCACGTCTTCCTCTCGCCTTCTGTAATTCAAGAGGAATGCCCAGCCGCACGTTGTCACGCTTTAAGCTCGTGTGGCCGATCAGGACGGCGTCAGCCAGCGCGCGCTGACGAAATAGATGCTGCTTGTCTTCGCGCGAGGTGAAATCAACTGGCGTGAAATTTCGCGTCGTGGTCTTTCCGTCCACCGTCATCGCGAAGGTAGCGACGACAAATGGACGAAGCGGAATGCGAGACGAGCCTTTCCGTCGCGATTGTCGGGACACTGAGCTCCCTCGCAGATTTTTATTCCGTTTCGCTGATTCCATGTTCGAGAACGGCGATCTCTTTTTCCATCTCGCGCAATTTCACGTGTGTCACTACGCCGCTTGGTTTGTAAAAGAAGTAAACGACGGCCCCGGGCAGGCAGCAGATCAAAATGATGAGAAAACTGAGCGAGCCAATGAGAATCGCGGTCGCTTCCGGTACTCCGCAAAGGCCGTGCAGCATGATTTGCAAGACTTTCTCGCGAAGGCCGATGCCGGCGAAACTGATAGGCAACGCTGAGATCGTTCGTTCGACCGGCATTACGGCAAAGAAATTGACCAACGGCACGCGGGCGCCCAAGGCATAGGCAGCACATAGGAAAGTAGCGAAAGTGGCGAGATGCGCGACCACTGACGCCCCAAAGGCGACAAACGTTGCGCGCCAATGCCGCGCGTAAAGATGATAAGCGGCGGAGATTTCAATCAGCTTTTCACGTCCGGGAAATCTTAGCGGCAACGAATGAAATAGCTTAAATCCGGTGATAACAAACGTAGTGAGCAATCCGGTGATTGAAACTCCAAGGATCACGAGCAATATCCAAAGCAACTGCCGCGTTTCGGTCGTTTGCGAAAGGAAATCATAGCGCAAACCGATGAGCGTGCTGGTGATGGCGACCAGTGCGGCCAGACCGATGATGCGATCGAAGACGACCGCCAACAATGCGCCCGCCTTCCTATCAGACGTTTCCTTGAGCAGGTAGTAACTCTTGATAATATCGCCACCGGTTCCACCCGGCAGAAACTGGTTGTAAAACATCCCGATCAAGAACAAGCCCGACAGGCGCCAAAAACTCAAATGAATGCCTTGTACCTTCAGCAGAACGTGCCAGCGAAACGCAGCGGCTATTTCCACGATAACGTATCCGAGGATGCCAAGTAGAACCCAGGAATAATGCGCGTGTCGTAGCGCCTCACCCATCTGCGCCCGTCTGTTGGGATCATGATAAACCCAGTAAAGAACGGCGATCGTGACGGCGAGCTGAAAAAATGTGACCAGAATTTTTTTCATTTGCCGAAACGTTGTTTCCAAATTTGCATCGATCGCCGAATTTCATCGGCCGTTTTGCGCGGGCTCATCTCCCAGACAAATAAGCAGTTTGAAGGAAGGAGCGGAACAAGTCTCTCAAGATCGACATCTCCGGCAAACGGCGGCTGGTGATCCTGGGCAGGCCAGACGCAATCTTGCACGTGACAGCCGAGCGTGCGCTGAGCAATCCTGCGCAACCACTCGGCGTGATCGAGAAACGCCAGATTTTCCTTGATTTGAGCGTGACCGAAATCGTGCCAGTAGCCAATCTGCGGCGAGTCCATTTCGTCGAGTAGCGCCGGAAATTCGCGTTCAGTTGGGATTTCTTCATAACCGCGTCGATTTTCAAGGCCTAGCCTGACATTCTTCGAAGCGGCGTAATCGATCACGCGGCGCAGGCAATCCTTTACGCGTTGCAGGTAAGTGGCTGCACTTCTCTCACGTTTTTGGACGGCTCTCAGCTTCAGGCGGACATATTTGCGCGATAGGTATTCGCCGTCTTTCGCCAGTTCGACCAGCAGATCGGTGATGGGTTGCATTTTCACTGCGCCTAAATGCAACACAACAAACGGCGCGCCTAATCGCGCGGCAAAATCAATTGTCTGGAACGTTTGCTTAATCGCACGGCCACGTTCTTGCGGATAAACAGCGGAAAATTGATAGCAGTCGGGCAAAGCCGCCAGGACTTCGACCGGCAGCGGACAAAAGTTATGCAGACTGCTGAAGCGAACTTCACCGGCATCGAACATTTTTTGGATTCCCGGCACGAGCGAGATGCGAATGCCGTGGCCCAGCTCAATCAAATCTAATCCGAACTCGCCTTTGATCTCGCGGAGCATTTCATCGCCGGCATTGTGGCGTCCGGAGTTCCAACAGGTGGAAAATGAAATCATTCCTAACGAACGATTACGCCACCGACGTGAGTTCTGGCTCAGGCGCGGGCGAAATTGGGCGATCGCAAACGTGGCGACCAGCAAGGCTTAAGACGGAAAACGCAGCAGCTCCGTAAATTATGGATGCAACCGCGAGCGCGGTGCGCATTCCCACCAAATCCGAAAATCCAGTGACGACCAGCCCGGCAATCGGCATTAAACCAAAGAAACTCAGCCCAAAAACTGCGGAAACCCGGCCCCGCAACTCAGAAGGCGCGTGCTCTTGCACAATCGTGTTCGCGAGACCGAAGTTCATCGATAGCGCGATTGCCAGCATTCCCATCGAAAAAGCGGTGAGCAAAAAGCTATGCGAGCGCGACATCAAAAATACTCCGAGTGCGATGGCCAGCACGTTGCCGCTCATGAACTTTAATCGCGCCTCTCGCGCGATCGTCAGCAGGCCGAGTGAACCGGAGAAAGCGCCGGTTCCGGAAACTGCCATTAACCAACCAAGCTCCCGTGGACCTAGCTGCAAGATGTTGCGCACGTAAAGCGGCAGCATCACAGAAATCGTTGGAAAAATGAAAATGGTTGTCAACGCGATAAGCGCGATCATGGACAGGATAGTTCGATGCGATCGGACGTACCGAAAACCTTCCATAATACCGCTGCGCCGTTGTTCCTCCTCTTCCGCGCTTCCCTTCATCCGTGGTGGCAACGAGATCAACGCCACGATCAGCGCGAAGAATGAAACTGCGTTTGCGAAAAATGCCGAAGCCGCGCCCCACCAACCCACAAATAAACCGGCGAGCGATGGTCCCACGAGCCGTGAACCATGAAAAACAGAGCGATCCATCGCTACGGCCGCCGCAATTTCATTACGACGCACAAGTTCAGGTACAAGGGCAGAGATTGCCGGCATCTCAAACGCAATCGAAACGCCAAGCAGCGCTGCGAAAATAAGGATATGCCAGATATGAATGTGGCTGGTGAGAACCAGCCAGCCCAGACCAAGCGCAAGAAAAATCTGTGCAATCTGCGTCGCGATCAGAATTTTTCGTTTATCGAATCGATCGGCCGCCGAGCCTCCGATCATGGTGAGGGCAAGAGTTGGAAGACCGGCTGCGAAATTGACCATGCCGAGAAGAATCGCCTTGTTCGTGAGTGTGCTCATGACCCAGCCCTGTGCCATCACTTGCATCCAGGTGCCGGTGTCGGAGATCGCGCTGCCGATGATGTAGCGCCGGAAAGCGCCGGGTCGCAAAAGGTCCAGCGCTTTATATCCAATCCATTTTTCTTCCGCGCTCATGGTCAAGACTCATACGCGGGAGCGACGAAGCTGCAATTAGCGGTGCATATTTGCCGCGCAGATGTTTGCCAAAACCGCGTTTGAAGCAAGCGAAGCGATAGCTGATGGTGACGCATGCGGATCGATAAGTTCACGCAGAAGATGCAGGAGGCGCTTCAGGCAGCGCAGGATATAGCTTCGCAATCCAACCACCAGGAAATTGCGAATGAGCATTTTCTCTCGGCGTTGCTCGATCAGACAGACGGAATAACACGACCGCTACTTGAGAAGATCGGAGTCAACGCGAATCAATTGCGTGATGGTTTGCGTTCGGAACTCGAGCGCCGCCCGAAGGTCCATGGCGCAGCTGTCGATCTTCGGCTCGCAAACGAACTTCGCAGCGTTCTCGACGGCGCCGAGAAGGAGATGTCGAAATTAAAAGATGAATTCACCAGTGCAGAGCATTACCTGCTCGCGTTGACTGGCGCGAATGTGCCCGCGGCGAAATTGCTGAAAGATCTCGGCGTGACGCGCGACAAGCTCATGCAGGCGCTTCAGCAGGTGCGGGGCTCACAGCGAGTCACGGATCAGAATCCCGAAGGTAAATATCAGACCCTGGAAAAATATGGCCGCGACCTGACTGCGCTGGCGCGTCGCGGGGCGACAACGAGATTCGCCGCATCATGCAGGTGCTTTCGCGTCGCACAAAAAATAATCCGGTTCTGATCGGGGATCCTGGCGTTGGCAAAACCGCCATCGTGGAGGGCCTCGCGCGGCGAATCATCAGTGGCGATGTCCCGGACTCGCTGAAGCGAAAGCGAATCATTGCGATGGACATCGGCGCGATGGTCGCGGGTGCAAAATTCCGGGGTGAATTTGAAGATCGACTAAAAGCGTTTTTGAAAGAGGTCACCGATTCGCAGGGCGAGATCATCCTTTTCATCGATGAGCTGCACACGATTGTCGGCGCGGGCGCGGCCGAAGGCTCGGTCGACGCGTCGAACATGCTCAAGCCGATGCTGGCGCGGGGCGAGTTGCGCACAATCGGTGCGACTACGCTCGACGAATACCGCAAGTACATTGAAAAAGACGCGGCCCTGGAGCGGCGGTTTCAACCAGTGCTTGTGGATGAACCGAGCGTAGAAGACACGATCGCGATTCTGCGCGGACTGAAGGAGCGGTACGAAGTGCATCACGGTGTGCGCATTACTGATGCGGCGCTGGTCGCGGCGGCAGTCTTGTCCCATCGCTACATCAGCGATCGTTTTTTGCCAGACAAAGCAATCGATCTTGTCGATGAAGCGGCTTCGCGTTTGAAGATCGAGCTCGATTCCATGCCGACGGAGATCGATGTGATCGAGCGCGAAATCATGCAGCACGAAATGGAGCGGCAGGCGCTTAAGAAGGAAAAGGATCCAGCGAGCAAAGAGCGTCTGAAAAAGCTCGAGAAGGAATTAGCGGAATTGAAAGAAAAATCTTCGGCCTTGAAAGCGGAATGGCAGAAAGAAAAAGCCGTTCTCGAAGAACAGCGGAAATGGAAGGAAGAGTTGGACCAGCTCCGCACCGAGCTCGAGCGCGCCCAGCGTCGCGGTGAGCTTGCCAAGGCAAGCGAAATTCAATATGGCCGTATTCCGCAGTTGGAAAAGAAACTCGCCGATGCAACAGCCAAGGCGGCGAAAGATCGGCAATCAACTCTACTGCGTGAGGAAGTCACGGAAGAGGACATCGCCGAAGTTGTTTCGAGCTGGACCCACATTCCGGTTTCGCGCTTGCAGGAAGGCGAGCGCGAGAAGCTGATCAAGCTCGAGCAGCATTTGCATCAGCGCGTCGTCGGTCAGGACGAAGCGATCAAAGCCGTTGCCAATGCGGTACGTCGCGCGCGCGCCGGTTTGCAGGATCCAAACCGGCCAATTGGCTCATTCCTTTTTCTTGGACCGACCGGCGTGGGCAAAACCGAATTATCCCGCGCACTCGCGGAATTTTTGTTCGACGACGAGAACGCCATGATCAGGATCGACATGAGTGAGTACATGGAGAAGCACACCGTCGCTCGTTTGATCGGCGCGCCGCCTGGATACGTCGGTTACGAAGAAGGCGGCCAGCTTTCCGAAGCCGTGCGGCGCAAGCCGTATTCTGTCGTGCTCTTCGACGAAATCGAAAAGGCGCACCCAGATGTCTTCAACGTGCTGTTGCAGGTGCTGGATGACGGTCGCATCACCGACGGGCAAGGGAGGACGGTCGATTTCAAGAACACTGTCATCATCATGACTTCAAACATCGGTTCGCAATACATCACCGAGGAAGAATCGAAAGAAGCCCGCTCGCGATTGGTGACGGATGCTTTGCGGGCACATTTTCGACCCGAATTTCTCAACCGGGTCGATGAGATTATCATTTTTGATCGACTCACTGAGGACGACCTCAAAAAGATTGTTGAAATTCAACTCCGCCGCCTGACGAAACGGCTCGAGCAACAGAAGATCACGCTCGATCTTTCCGATTCCGCCAAGGAACTGATCGCGCGAGAAGGTTACGATCCGGTTTACGGAGCGCGTCCCCTCAAGCGCACCATCCAAAAAGAAATTCTCAACCCGCTTAGCATCGACATTCTCGAAGGTAAAGTCCGCGAAGGCCAGACCGTCCGTGTAAATACGAAGGACGGCGCGCTCGCATTTAACGCACGGTAAGCTCGTTCATGACGCCGCAGGCAGCAGTTGACGCACAGATTGAAAAATATCGCGCGATGACTGGCGAGGAACGATTGAAGCTGGCATTCGATCTGCACGAGCTTTCGTGCGAAATCGCCCGCGACGGCATCCGCCATCAGTATCCCGAGGCGAACCCGGATGAAGTGGAGCGGCGCTTGCGGCAGCGGATCGCGTTGGCGCACAGCTTGTGACAGAACAGGAGCTCGCCATTGACGCCATCCGGCGTCTCAATCGCGCTCAAATTGCATATTTGCTGACCGGTTCGATGGCAAGCAACTACTGGGGTATCCCGCGGACGACACACGATCTCGACTTCGTTGTGCAACTTCCGGTCCAATCAATTCCGAGTTTGCTTCATGAGTTTCGGGACGATTTTTATCTCGATGAGCCGGCCGTGCGAGCAGCCTTGGCACCACCGTATCAATTCAATGCGATCGATCGGCGTTCAGCTCTGAAAATTGATTTCTGGATGTTGCGCTCCGACCCGTTTGAGATTTCGATGTTTGAACGGCGTCTCAGAGTCAGTTTTTTGGGCGAACTAACCTGGATCGCCACAGCCGAAGACGTGATCTTGCACAAGCTTTATTGGGACTCGCTCACACCTTCCGAGCGCCAGATTAGTGATGCCGCTGGTGTAGTTGCTGTTCAGTCAGACTCGCTCGATCCCGCTTACCTACAGCAGTGGGCCGGCGAACTTCGCGTCAGCGAAAAACTGAACAAACTCTTGGTCGGCGAGATAAAACCGAAGAGCACGTAGTACTGAAGGGTATAGCTACTGTGTTTGACGAGTGTTTAGAATAAAGCCGAAGAGTTAAGTCGAAGTGGCGCTCCCGACAGACATCAATAAGCCAAAAATGCCGTCAAACCGCTACTTGGCGGAAGGCTGACAGGAAAGTTTCCATCTCAGCTTTCTTGCCGATGGTGACGCGCATGTAATCGGGCAGGGCCGGGAATAATCGGCCAACTTGCACGTTGCGTTGCTTCAACGCTTGAATCAGCGGCACGACCGGGCGTTTCACATCGACCATGATGAAATTGGCCTGAGAAGGAATTGTTTTGTAGCCCATCTTGTCGAGCTCGGACGTGCTGAAGTTTTTCGCTTCGCTGTTCAGACGCTGACCGTTTGTGACTTGATTGGGATCATCCAGACTTGCCGTCGCCGCCGCCAGGGCCATGATGTTTACGCTGTCCCACATTTGAAAAGGATGCATCCGCTTAATCGTTTCAGGTTGTGCGACGCAATAACCGCAGCGCAATCCAGCCATGCCGTAAATTTTCGAGAACGTCCGCGCGACGATCAGGTTCGGATAATCCTTCACCAACGGGATCATGCTCTCGTGCGGAGTGTTCGCGATAAACTCGCGCAAATCATTCTTTGGAGTAATGCTTGCCGTCGGATTGTTCGGGTTGCAGATATAAATCAACCCGTTCTTCGCTGCAGCCGACATTTTTGGCAGATCGTGAGCAAAGCTACTCGTTAGCGGAACTTTGACGATCTGCGCGCCATTGGCCTTCGAGTAATCGAGAATCGCCTCGAATGTAGGGTCGGCCGCGACGAGCTTGCCTTGTTGTGGCCCGGTGAAAGTTTCGGCGCAAAGCTTCAAGATTTCGCTTGAACCGTCTCCCAGCACGATATGCTCGCGGTTGACGTCGTTGATGTTTGCAAGCTTTCCGATCAGCACAGCGTTCTGCTCGTCGGGATAACGGCAGCACACATCGAACGAATTCTGCATTGCTTGATGCGC
>QHOJ01000089.1:4298-4740 GCA_003218735.1 Verrucomicrobiota bacterium | reverse complement strand
AAAACCCAAACTCTGCCCAGCACCAATGTGCCGTCGTCAGGCAAGGGTGGTGGTAAGGCGACCGGCACCGCAATCAACATCAGCAGCTCAGATCAGTTGCTTTCCCTCCTCGATGGTGCTGCTCTCGGTCCTGGCGGGAAGATCACGGTTCCGGGTTCGAAGATCGCGAGTAATTGGAGAAATTCCAGTCGGCTCAATGCCGCTAGTGGGTTGAGGAGAGATCGTGGCGCAGCGGAATTCCGGACCGGGTCCTCGTTGTCGGTGAGACGTTTGCCACAGTGAAGTGGCTCGCCGCGGCGAGCGCCGAAGCGCGAACAAGGCGACACGGCGCCGTTTAATGCTAGCAACCCGCGCAGTTTCGCTGTCGCGTGCGCAGTGTTATCTTTCTCCGAAGATTCCACCGATTATGAAGAAACGGCTTCGCCATCGCGTTCGTTTCATC